>JAISDJ010000047.1 GCA_031264865.1 Tannerellaceae bacterium
CAGGATTTCAACTTGTCGTTGAATCCTTTCAATCCTAATTCTATTATCGCCAAGGTGAATAGGAACGAGCCTGTCGAGGTAGACGAATGGTTTACCGATGTATTCAATAAGGCGCAGGAGATAGCCGAACGAACAGATGGTATCTTCGATGCGACCGGAGCGCCGCTATTTAACCTCTGGGGATTCGGATTCAGTAAGATGGATAGCGTAACTCCCCAAATGGTAGATAGCATAAAGGCGTTTGTCGGCTATAAACAAATACGGCTGGAGGGGAAAACTATTGTAAAGGACGACCCGCGTATCATGCTTAGTTTCTCGGCTATCGCCAAAGGATATGCCTGCGACGTAATTGCCCGCCTGCTCGAACGCGAGGGAGTAATCAATTATATGGTATGGATAGGCGGCGAAGTAGCCCTAAACGGCGTTAATCAACACGGCGACTGCTGGCGTACCGGCATCCAAAAACCGGAAGACGACCTAGAGGGGGTAAACGAAAGTGTTGAAGACATCGTGCAGCCCTGCCGGAAATGCGGCATAGCCACATCGGGCGACTATCGGAACTTTTATGAAAAAGATGGCAAAAGATATGGTCATACCATCGACCCGCGCACCGGTTATCCTTCCGGACAGAACGTCCTGAGCGCTACGGTAGTGGCAGAAAACTGTATGATTGCCGACGGATACGCCACCGCCCTTATGGCCTCGGGTTCCGAAAAGGCGATAGAACTGGCCGAATCCATTCCCGAAATCGAGTATTACCTCATTTACCTCGATGAGCAGGGGAAACATCAGATTACCTATTCCAAAGGAATGCTTGCCTACCTTCCGTATCGGAAAACACTGGACATTTTAGAAAATCCTTAATTCCTGGTAAACGCGCTGGATGGGCAGGCCCATCACATTGTAGAAAGAGCCTTGAATGCCTTCTACCGCTACATAGCCTATCCATTCCTGGATACCATAAGCCCCAGCCTTATCATAAGGGTGAAAAGTATCAATGTAATAGATGATATCTTCGTCGCTGATAGGAGCAAAGCTTACGGTTGATACAACAGAGAAAGAGACTGATTTGCTCCGAGTGGTAAGGCAGACGCCTGTTATTACTTCATGTGTTTTGGCAGAGAGAGTTTGAAGCATACGGAAAGCATCGTCGCGATCTGTTGGTTTTCCTAATACATTATTATTAACACAAACTATCGTATCGGCAGTAATTAATAATTCATTTTCCTGCAACGTAGGAAGGTATGCTTTCGCCTTCTTATCGGCGATATAGAGAGCGATTTCTTCGGATTTCAATGAATTTGGATAGGATTCGTCTAAATCGGGTATTGGTTTTACTTCAAAAGGTATACCCAGTCCGGCAAGCAATTCCTTTCTACGGGGAGAGTTAGAACCTAAAATAATTTTATATGGATGCAAGTTGGTAAGCATATATCCGGAAATAAGGTGAGGCTACCAGCTAAAAGCGTCTTCACACATCCAGGTTCCTTGCGTCTTCATGGTTTGTTCTATCACATCCCGCGCTACTCCTTCCCCACCCTTCCGGTGAGAAATATATCCGGCAATTCCTTTTATTTCGGGAACAGCATCTGCCGGAGCAATAGCCAAGCCCACACGTAACATGATTTCGTAATCCGGTATATCATCGCCTGCATACATGATTTCTTCATCTTTCAAGCCTGTTTCACAAATAAAATCTTCAAAGTCATTTATTTTTCTTACACTTTGCATATATATGTGCTGAACACCTAAATTAGAAAAACGCAAACGTACCGCCTCCGAACGCCCGGTAGTTATAATTCCAATTCGAAATCCTTTCTTTACAGCCAGATGAATAGCATATCCATCTTTTGTACTAACCGTCCGTATCGGTTCCCCACTGGGATATAAAGGAATTACTTCATGAGAAAGGACGCCATCTACATCAAATACAAATGCTTTTATTTTCGTTAAATCATAGTTAATACTGCTCATGCTGTAGTGTTTCTTTATGTATATTCTGGCTGATTAACCTATAAATCGTCTGCATACTCGGGTCGGACAACATAGCTATTTGTTTCTCCATTATCTCTCTGTCAAAACGGACAGCCGGACCTGTCTGTGCCTCATCCGGAGATATTTCAGATAATTTCCAGGCTGTTTCCGTTATCAATGGTAAAAGCAAATCATAAGACACCCCTTGTTCTTCCAGAATTTTACTTGCCAACAAATACATATGATTCGTAAAATTACAGGCAAATACGGCAGCCAGATGAATATATTTTCGTTTTTCCGAATCCAGTTCTTGCGCATTGCCCGAAAGTGCAATGGCTACCTTCTTCAGCATCTTCATATCATCCGGATTATTTACTTCAAGGAAAATCGGAGTCTGATCTAATTTCACTCGTTTTTTCTTCGAAAAAGTCTGTAAGGGATAAAACACGCCATATCTTCTTGCATGTCCCTCAAATATTTGCATGGGTATGCTACCTGCCGTATGTACCCACATACCATCGTTTGGTTTCATTTGGGCGATTACATCCGGAAGGGCTGTATCTTTCAGAGAAAAGATATATAAATTCGCATCAGGAAGAATCTCGTTGGTATGGATTGTCCACTGACAGTTCAGTTTCTTTGCAAGAGATTCAGCGCTATCACGCGAACGGCTATAAATTTGAGCAACAGTCATTCCGACTCGTTGCATCTCAAGTGACATGCAGGTGGCTAAATTACCCGCTCCTATAAATACAATTTTCATGCTTTTTTTGACTAATTCGACTATTTCTCTGTATGCAAAGATAATTATTGAAAGGTTATCTTTCCTTCTTTTACACAAAAAATAAATTTAATCTATAAACGGCTTTTTTTGACTTTTCATATACGCTCCGGCTTTTTTTCCCGTTAATACCATGTAACAGAAAAATAGCTTATGAAATTTCGTGCTTTAGCTGCACTACTATTTATATCACTATCCGTAACAAGTTTCGGGCAAAACCGGATCAAAATAACCGGCAATGTACGGGATGCAGACGGCAATCCCCTCGAATTAGTGGTGGTACAGGTTAAAAATACAATGATCGGCGCCATGACAAATGAGAAAGGGTCCTACACACTGTCGGTTGCCCCGGCAGATTCGCTTACATTGGTATTTTCCTGTTTGGGATTTAACAAGGCCGAACGTATCATTCCTTCTGCCCAAGCCGACATGCGACTGAATGTACAAATGAACTATGCTGTTTTATCTTTAGGAGAAATATCCATTACTGCTGCGCGAAGACAAATCAATACGCTGGAAAGTATTGACGCCGGTAAAGTAAGGCTTCTCCCCGATCCTTCGGGAGGTAGCATCGAAAGCCTTGTTGTTACCCACGCCGGTGTTTCGTCCAGTAATGAATTGAGCTCGCAGTATTCCGTACGCGGGGGTAGTTATGATGAAAATATTGTATATGTAAACGGTTTGGAAGTATTCCGCCCCTTACTTATTCGCTCAGGACAACAGGAAGGATTAAGTTTTGTAAATCCTGATTTAACAGAAGCTGTCAACTTCTCGGCCGGAGGCTTTGAAGCGCGATATGGAGATAAAATGAGTTCTGTATTGGATATCACTTACAAAAAACCTGAAAAACTGGAAGGATCTGCATCGGGAAGTTTACTCGGAGCAAGCGCTTATGTGGGAAGTTCTATCGGTAAATACACACAAGTAACCGGCTTCCGTTATAAAACAGGCCGCTCTCTTCTGAAAACAATGGACACGGATGCAGAATACAATCCGAACTTTATCGACTTACAAACGTATATGACCTATGAATTTGCTCCCAAATGGGAAGTGAATTTCCTGGGAAACTTATCTGTAAATAATTTCAAGTTTATCCCTCACAGCCGGGAAACTGCGTTTGGAACAACAAAAAATACTCAAAAATTCAGAGTACTCTTTGAAGGAAAAGAAAGGGATCAATTCCAAACCCTTTTCGGAGCGCTCACCTTAAAACATAATCCAACCGAAAACACCGAAGTAGGCATACAGGCGTCGGCCTTCAACAGCCGGGAA
This sequence comes from Tannerellaceae bacterium, assembly GCA_031264865.1. Classification (GTDB taxonomy): domain Bacteria; phylum Bacteroidota; class Bacteroidia; order Bacteroidales; family Tannerellaceae; genus DFXE01. Next base: position 4,028 of record JAISDJ010000047.1, read on the forward strand.
GAAGAAAGCTATGATATATCCGGCACCTATTGGTTGAGTCAGAATGATGATGCATCGAGCGCAGGTGATGATAATGACACGTCTCCTCTTTCTCGCGGACGCTATCATGAATATGCCAGGAACCGGCTACATTCAAGTGTGATGAACGTAGGCCATTACGGTTCGGCTCGCATAAAAAGCAATACGATAAAATGGGGCGCTGCCGTTCAGTTTGAAAACATAAGCGACCGGATCAATGAGTGGGATAAAAGAGATTCCGCCGGTTACTCCATGCCTCATATAGAAGAAGGGGTACGCGTTTTTTCCAATCTTTATTCAAACAACGAATTAGAAAGTACGCGTATATCGGGTTATATTCAGGATGTATTCAAGTTTCGCACGCCTCAGGGATTATTTACACTGACAGGAGGTGTTCGCGGAAGTTACTGGACATATAATAAAGAGTTCATCTTCAGTCCGCGTGCTTCATTAGGCTTTATCCCTAATTTCAATCAGGATTTAACCTTCCGTCTGGCAACAGGCGTTTACTATCAGCCGCCTTTCTACAAAGAACTTCGTATCATAAACAAAGATAAAGACGGAAACGATTTTGTAAAGCTTAACAACGGGCTTAAATCGCAACGTTCCATTCATTTTATAATAGGAGGAGATTATGCCTTTAAGGCTGTGGAACGGAATTTCAAATTTACCACCGAATTATATTATAAGAAATTAGACGATCTGAACCCTTATACCGTTGATAACGTAAAAATCCGCTACTATGGTGAAAACTGTGCCAAAGGATATGCTATGGGTATAGATATGAAGTTTTTTGGTGAATTTGTTCCGGGAACAGATTCCTGGATAAGTCTCTCCTTAATGAAAGCGCAACAAACCATACGCGAAACGGTAAAAGCTCCGTTACCCAACAATCCCGGTTATAACCTGTCGCTTTTCTTCCAGGATTATTTTCCTGGTTATCAACGCATCAAATTAAACTTACGCGGTATATTATCAGGACGTCTTCCGGTCACAGCGCCACGTACAGGGTACGAAGAGCATTATTTCCAAACAACTCCTTATCGCAGAGTAGACTTGGGAATGTCTTACCAATATTTAAAAAATATATGGATAGGAGTAGATGTTTTCAACCTTTTCGATATTAAAAACACAAGTTCATACTATTGGATCAGTGATGCCAATAACCAATCAGCCGCCGTACCCAATTACCTGACCGGAAGGCAATTCAACCTCCGGCTGATTGTAGATTTCTAACCTTTACCATCTTGGAATTTCCAGATCGTCTTTACTGGGTAATGTCGGGAATTTGACGTGAGGTTCTGTTTGATACCAGAATGTAGTGGAAGAAATATCCGACTTTTGATTATTATATCTTCCATCGTGCCTCCATCCTAAATCCTGCATTGTTACCTTCAAGTCTTTTTCGAAACGAACCGGATCGAGGATATGCCAGCGATAGAGTCCGAATGCTGTTACGGCTCTGTATAACCCGTCCGGACGAATTACCTGGTGCATACCGGCATAAGGGGTAGTAAATTCCTGGTATTGATGCGTTTTCTGATTTTCAAAGTTATACGAACCACAGAAATAATCTTCCGTACCTGTACCACAAATCGTAGGATATTCCTTATCGCCATCCATATAGAATTTTATTTCGCCTTCGCCCCACCAACAATTATCATTCACACGCCAAGCCATATATGTTCCTACATAATGGCCTTTTCCTTTTATACCGTCTACCAATGTATGAAGCGAACCTTGCGTAGGATTGGAGCGTCTGAACTGGGCATGGAAATAACCCTCGTCGGCAGGCACATCCGTCAACGTATAGTTTATCTGATAATACAAACGCATCTCATCGCGGGTATTGATATTCTCTATAGTTATTTTTGCTTTCTTCCGAAACGGCATTTTCCAATAGCAATTAAAAGCACTGCCTGGATTTACACATATAGCTAATGACGACAATTGGGCATATTCATTATAGGCACTGGCAAAGAAATCACCAACCGGACATTCTACGGAAGGTTCTTTCTCGTCGTCCCAATACATACGGATGATGGTAAAACGCCAGTTGCCCGTAGGCGTCATCCATATTTGTTGTATAGCGCCGGGGCCGTCTACCTCGGCAATTGTAATCGTTTCACCCGGCTTTATAATAATAAACGGGTTTACTTTCCATCCTTTACCCAAGTCTCTGGCAGCTTCCCAGGCATTGGCTTTATTACGCGTTTCTTTATCTCCGGCCGGGTCGGCCATCCCTCCTTTACCTGGTTCTCCGGTGAAGTTTTCCGGACTAATCGAACGCGTCTTTGCATTTGACAGGCGCGACAAGTTCCCCATATTCATATCCAATCCGTTGAAAGGATAATGCTGTGCATAAATAACATTCGCTAAAACACAAAATACAAGCACTAAAACATTGATTCTTTTCATGATATAATTAGTAGAATTAAAAGATCACAAGCAACCCTCACAAGGGGTTACGAACTTCAAATATACGAATAAAATAAAATTGTTACGCTCTTTTCAGGGAGGATTTGGGTAGAAGTTGTAAATGTAAGCTCATTGTTTGAATGGTCTATTTAGGTTATTTATTGTTCGGAATGCCTTATTTTTAACCGATCACAAGGGTGAACGACTCCGATCAC
>JAISDJ010000147.1 GCA_031264865.1 Tannerellaceae bacterium
TCGCATCCGGGCATGCCGTTCAACAGTCAGATGCTTATTCCTACGGTGTTGGAGTTGCGTACCACAAAGGATGGCGCTCGCCTGTTCAGTAATCCGGTGAAAGAGTTCGACCAGTTGCAGGCGCTTATTCTTCAACGCCCTACTCTATCGACAGAAGAAGCGAACAAACTGCTTACTCCTTACAGTAATAACGATTGCCTGAGGGTACAATTCACCCTCAAGCTGTCGCACGCTACTGATGCGGGCTTTAATCTTTACGGCCAGCAGTTGATGAGGTACGATCTGAATTCCAATCAGGTAAACGGCATTTTCTACTCGCCGGATGATATGACAAGCATGGAAATTACAGCCGATGTTATTATAGATAAGACTTCGGTAGAAGTGTTTATCGACAACGGAGCCTATTCCTATTGCATCGAACGCAGACCGCAGGGCAACAATCGCGAAGGATATCATTTCTGGGGAAATGCGATCGAAATAAAAGACCTGAAAGTTTATTCCCTGAAACCTATCTGGAAATAAAATGAACAAAAGACCGGTCATAGTAGGGATAGGAGAATTGCTTTGGGATGTATTCCCCGGCGAGAAGAAAGCCGGGGGTGCACCGATTAACTTAGTGTACCATGCGAGCCAACTCGGAGCGGAAGGATACGCCGTTAGCGCCATAGGGAATGACGCTTTCGGAATGGAGATCCTTCAGGAGTTGGATAAGAATCATATTGGGTATTGCTTAGAAACAACCAAACATCCTACCGGAAGCGTTAAAGTAGAACTCACGAACGGGAAGCCCGCCTATACCATTATAGAAGGTGTGGCGTGGGACTATATCCCGCTGGTGCAGAAAGCCATCGACCTGGTAAAACGGGCGGATGCAGTTTGTTTCGGAACCTTGGCGCAACGGTCTCCCGTATCTCGATATACCATAAGTACACTACTCGCCTATGCTCCGGAAAACGCGCTTCGCTTCTTTGATATAAACCTACGCCAGCATTATTATTCGAAGGAGTTGATAGAGGCTTGTCTTAAAAAAGCCAATGCCTTTAAGATTAATGACGAAGAGCTGGAAGTAATCGCCCCTATTTTCGGACGGAAAGGCAACACTGATACCATTTGCCGTTGGTTTATGGATACTTATCGCTTGCGTTACCTGGTATTAACGGCAGGAAGCAAATACAGTACGATTTATGGCGAAGGGGAAAAGTCTACGATCCCGACTCCTCAAGTAACGGTTGCCGATACGGTAGGCGCCGGAGATGCTTTCTCGGGGGCTTTTGCCTATTCTATATTAACAGGCAGCTCTTTGCGGGAAGCCCATCAGAAAGCGGTAGACATTGCCGCGTATGTTTGTACAAAAAACGGAGCCTGGCCTCCCTATCCTGATAAATAAATTAAGATGAAAGAGAAGAATATGATCCGGCAACTACTCCCCGTCATGGTGGCTTTCTTTGTGATGGGATTTGTAGACCTGGTAGGAATCGCCACCAATTATGCAAAGGTAGACTTTGAACTGTCGGACACGCTGGCCAACCTGTTCCCGTCGATGGTTTTCTTCTGGTTCCTGATCTTCTCGGTTCCTACCGGCATGCTGATGAACAGGATAGGTCGTCGTAAAACCGTACTGCTCAGTTTGGCAGTAACCATTGGCTCCCTGCTTCTTCCTCTGATCAACTATTCATTTGTATCGATGCTTATTTCATTCTCGCTATTGGGTATCGGAAATACGTTGATGCAAGTATCCCTAAACCCATTGCTCTCCAACATTGTGCGTAACGAACGGCTGGCCAGCTCCATGACATTTGGACAATTTGTAAAGGCAATCGCTTCCTTTATCGCTCCTATTATCGCCGCGTGGGCAGCCGCGTCGTTGGGAGACTGGAAATACCTTTTCCCTGTTTTCATGGCAGTGGCGGTTCTGGGGATTATCAGTCTGGGCTTTTCACAGATAGAAGAGAAAGGCGAAGAAGGAGAAACCTCCACCTTCGCCCAATGCTTTGCCCTTTTGGGGAATAAACTAATTCTTCTTTCGTTCCTGGGCATCATATGCCATGTAGGAATAGATGTGGGAGTCAATGTAACAGCTCCCAAGCTATTGATTGAACGCCTGCATATGCCGTTGGCCGCCGCCGGATATGCTACCAGCGTTTACTTCCTGTTCCGTACGGCCGGCTGTCTGCTGGGGGCGTTTGTATTGGCGAAGTATCCTTCAAAGCTCTTTTTCCTGATCAGCGTACTATGTATGGTTGCCGGATTCGGAGGATTATTCTTCCTCGACAGCCTGCTGCCTGTTTATGCCTGCATCGGTCTGATCGGTTTCGGAAACGCTAATATCTTCCCCGTCATTGTATCCCAAGCGCTACTCCGCATGCCGGATAGGAAAAACGAAGTATCCGGTCTAATGGTGATGGGACTATTCGGCGGAACAATCTTTCCCCTGTTAATGGGAGTCTGCTCAGACACGATAGGAAATCAAAGCGGAGCATTGGCCGTCATGGTCGTCGGTGTACTTTATTTACTGACTTTCTATCCAAGATTGAAGAATGTTTCATAACGTTTACCATAACGATTTATACGTTAATGTAGTTGAACGCTGGTTCGTTCCAGTCCAGATGATACAGATAGACATCCGGCCTATCAGGTCTAGCCCCTTCACTTTCAACAGCTCCTTTTTCAGGTTGGAGGCCTTGGCCGCAATCATCTCCGCATCCGTTGCATTATACATGCCCCGCTCGGCAATCATATGCGTTGAAAACTCGCCTTTCTCTATGAAAAATCATTACATGAGTAAAGACTGAATTTTGAAGAGGACGCACCCTTCTGTGAAAAAGGTAGGCATGAATTTTTGAAGAAAGCCCACATAAGCCATGGGTTAATTGTAAATCATCTGTATATTTGCAATGCTTCTGGGGGCATACACCAGGTGATATAAAAAGTAATGGGAGAAACAAAAGTACTTATCGTTATTCCGGCCAGATATGCCAGCACAAGGCTTCCGGCAAAGCCTTTACAACTTATCAAGGGAAAACCGATGATTCAACGGGTAGCTGAAATAGCCGACTTTGTATGTAGGCAAAATGATGATTGTAGTTATGTGGTAGCGACAGACCATCCGGCTATTGAAGATTTCTGCAATAGACACCATGTAAAGGTGGCAATGACATCCGAGGCATGCCGGAATGGTACGGAAAGATGTTGGGAAGCTGCTAACAAACGGGATGATAAACCGCAATTGATTATTAATTTACAAGGAGATAACCCTCTTTGTCCTCCATGGATTTTGCAAAACATCATCGATGAATGGATGCAAGATAAGTCGGCAGCCGTTTATACGCCTTGTGTCTTACTAGACTGGATAGCCTATGAAAAAATGGTAGAAGCTAAAAAAACGACGCCTTATTCGGGAACTACGGTATTGACTGATAATAGAAATTACGCGCTTGCTTTTTCAAAAAGCATTATTCCAACCATAAGAAAGCCGGAAGAAGCCAGGAAAGCCCATCCGGAAAAGAGTCCGGTACGCCGTCATATCGGGCTGTATGCTTATACATATGAGGCTTTGGAGAAGTATTTTTCCCTTGAAGAATCTGTCTATGAAAAAGGATATATAGAAGGATTGGAGCAAATGAGATTCCTGTACAACGGACTTAAAGTAAAAATGATTGATGTTGATTATCACGGACGGGAAACAACAAGCGGCGTAGATTCGCCGGAAGACAGACTGAGGGTAGAGGCCATCATCGATCAATATGGCGAATTAATCTAACGAATAATGTAATATCACAGAAGTAGCTATAAACCATGCGAACTAAAATTATAATAGCCCGCCACGGAAACACCTTCCGCCCGGGAGAAATACCTACCAGAGTAGGCGCTAAAACAGATCTGCCGTTAGTAGAAGAAGAAAGGGGAAAAAGTATCGGACTTTATTTAAAAGATCACGGAGTAGTCCCTCATAAAATCTATTCATCTCCATTGAAACGATGCCTCGAAACAGCCGTATTAGCATTAAATGCAATGAATATCGAAATGGATATTTCCATATTAAACCGTTTTACGGAAATAGATTATGGCATAGACGAGAATAAAACCGAAGAAGAAGTTATGCTTCGATTAGGGAACGGCAACATCGAAAAAGGAAAGGGCATTATTGACGAGTGGAATAAAAAGGCAATTGTTCCCGATGGCTGGAAGGCAGATCCTCAGCAAATTATCAAAACCTGGGAGGATTTCGCCGAAAAAGAAGTTCCCCTCCACCAAACCGTTTTGTTAGTTGCTTCGAATGGTATCATACGGTTTGCCCCCTGCTTAACCGGAAACTTTGAACAGTTCTCGCGGGAATACGATCTGAAAGTAGCAACCGGAGGCTTATGTATTTTTGAAAAAGAAGAGAATGAGCCTTTCTGGACTTGCACGGCGTGGAATATAAAGCCGTATAAGTTGTACCCGGAATAAGTCTTCTCTTCTTTCTCTCACCCCGTTTACTTCAGTCCTGAAGGTATCATCCTATAGCATCCAATATTGTATATAGATTAATATAATATCTTGATTCGCCTCGCCTACGGCAAGGATATAAATGCCGGTTGTATTGTCGAGGGAATGAAGGTGTCGGCATGTACCACCTGAAGGCTTACTATAAGCGCCAGGGAAAACAAAAAGTTACGTAAATTCATACAGAATGTGTTTTTTATAGATTTATGATCTCACAAATATATAAAAAACCGATTTTGGACAACCTAATTATGAAATTTATTTAACTATTCCTTTCAGCAAGGGTTGAGACGGATACTCTTCTTTGAAATAGGTTTCGATATGCCGTTTTCTTTTGACTTCAAGGATTTCATCAATTGCAATTAAGATACCCGTTTCTTCTACGTCGCCGAACTCATGATTGACGGCTGTTCCGAAAGCCCGCATTTTAGGAGAAAGGCTCATATAGGCGCTTACCAAAGGAGGAACGTTTATCTTTAGTTTGCGTACCTCCACATTCAACGCCTTATAATTCTCTTTATAATTATCGGAGCTAAACAAAAGGTCCATCTGATTCAAGTCCGGATGTGTTTCCAACGGACAAATAGGTGTAATCAGCTTATCCGGGTCGGGGAAATGGACAGCAAGAAAATGCAAAATCATATCCCTGGCATGCGGGTTGTATGTATTATACATCGTCACCTTACCGAAATAGTATTGCAGCGTAGGCTCCAATACAGACAAAGCGCCCAACCCATCCCATAAATTATCAAGCACGAAAATACCTTTATTGCTACTCTCACGCGTTGCTTGAAATTCAAGGGTTACGAAAGAACGGCCTAATTCCACTGTATAGGGAAGATAATCTTTTATGAATTTCTCAGAAAAATTAAAGAGGTGAGCCGTAGCTAAAACAGGCTTGCCGTCGGCATCAAACTTAACGTCTGCTCCACACAAGAAACGGTATCCGCCTAATATGATTTCTTCTTCCGGGTTCCAAACGATTAATTGACGGTAAGCGCCTTCCATTGTATCGAATTCATCAATATCAACGGGGTTTCCCGTTCCTCCACCATAATGACGGAAAGCTACTTCACGCAATCGTCCGATTTCTTGCATTATATTAGGCGAATCATGTGCGGTAGTAATATAAATCTCATTATTAGATTTATTTGTCCTTCGTAAAAGTTTATCAGAGGTTAGCTCCGCTTTAAGCAGTGCGCGGTCGATAGGTTTAATTACTTCTTGCATATAAGTGTTTCTATTATTTTCTGAGTGCATAAGATATATCACGAACCCATTTAGCCCATTCCGCCATATCTTTACCGGTATCGAATGTTTGCCAGGGAATCGGTTTGCCAAAATATATATGATAAGTAGCGTGCTTACTTTTAAATACTTCGTCGGATAAATAAAGCATTTCGATATTCGCCTTTATGCCCAATCCGGTACGAATAGTAGCCAGCCGGTAAAAGAAATTAGAATTTCTTCCCTCAAAATAGACGGGTATAACATCACGTTTGTACGCTACGGCTTTCCGGATAAATGATTTTTTCCATTCCAAATCCGTTATTTCTCCTTTTGTTTTCCGCGAACATAACCCAGCAGGAAAAGTGATAATCTGGTTATCGGAAGCATAAGCTTCATCGGTTAAAACAGCGGTTTGCTTTGCTTGCTTGCCATGTTTATTTACCGGAATAAAAATAGAACGTAAATTTGGAATAAATAAAAGAAGGTCATTTACCAAATAACGGATATTCCCGTTAAACCGCTGTCCCAGAAAAGCAGACAGACAAATACCGTCTAATCCGCCTAACGGATGATTAGAGGCAAACACATAACGTCCCGTATCCGGAATATTTTCCACACCGGTTGTTTCCAGTGTCAGGTCGAAGTAATCAAGGAGTTCAACCATGAAGTCCACACCCTCTTTATCGTGATAATGATTCAGGACATAATTCAGTTCATCCTGATGCACGATACGAATCAAATAATTAACAACAAAGCCCGGCAACTTCTTCGCAAGAGACGGATTTTTCTCCCGAAGTACCTGTTGAAGGTTAATGAATTGAGTCATTTTGTCCTTTGTCATCCCACATTACTTAATTTATCACCCGGCAAAGATAAGAGATATAAATTTATTTCCGACAGAGAGCCTGCATTTTTCTTACTGCTTCCATAAAAAGCTGTATCTTTGCCCGACTCATTAAACGCATGATTATTTTGAACGAAAAAGATTTTGAAATCATGTCGCCGGTTGGTTCATATGAATCACTTATGGCGGCGATACAGGGAGGGGCCGATTCTATTTACTTTGGTATTGAAGGGCTGAATATGCGTTCGCGCTCTTCGAATAATTTTACTACGGATGATTTGCGGAAAATCGCTTCTATTTGCGGGGAACACCAAATTAAAAGCTATCTTACTGTAAATACAATTATATATGATGAAGACATTGCTCTGATGCATGAAATTATAGATGCTGCGAAAGAATCCGGGATATCGGCGATTATCGCGGCTGATGTAGCGGCTATGAACTATGCCGATAGTATTGGACAGGAGGTCCATTTATCTACCCAACTAAATATAACCAATGCGGAAGCGCTGAAATTCTATGCTCGTTTTGCCGATGTGGTTGTATTAGCCCGCGAGCTGAACCTCGACCAGGTACAGCAGATATATAAACAGATAAACGAAGAGCAGATAAAAGGCCCGAAAGGTGAATTGATACGTATCGAGATGTTTTGTCATGGAGCTTTGTGTATGGCTGTATCGGGTAAATGCTACCTAAGCCTGCATGAAATGAATACTTCTGCCAACCGGGGAGCTTGTACGCAAATCTGCCGTCGGGGATATACCGTGAAAGACAAAGACAGCGACATTGAATTAGCCGTCGAGAATCAATACATCATGTCGCCCAAAGACTTAAAGACGATTCATTTCATGAATAAGATGATGGATGCCGGCGTTCGTGTTTTTAAAATAGAAGGAAGGGCCCGCGGACCGGAATACGTCCGTATTGTAACCGAATGTTATAAGGAAGCAGTCAGGGCCTATTGCGAAGGCAGCTATTCCGAAGACAAAATAGCCGATTGGGACAAACGCCTTCAAAGTGTTTTTAACAGAGGATTCTGGAATGGTTATTATTTAGGACAGCGACTGGGCGAATGGAGCAGCCAATATGGTTCCGGCGCTACGAAGAAAAAAGTATATGTAGCTAAAGCCATCAAATATTTCAGCCAACTGGGAATAGCCGAATTTGAAATGGAATCGCAAAACTTGAAAAAAGGGGATGAGATATTAATTACAGGTCCTACGACTGGTGTCATTATACAAACGATTGATGAAATCAGGGTAGAATTAGAACCGGTTGACGAAACAATAAAAGGGCAACGTTTTTCATTCAAAGTAAAAGAGAAAATCCGTCCTTCGGACAGAATGTATAAATTAGTCTCGCAACACATATGATATGAAAGATTATATTTATAAACTAACCTGTAAGGTACGTGATTACGAATGTGATTTACAAGGGGTAGTAAACAATTCCAATTACCAGCGTTATATGGAGCATACGCGTCACGAATTTCTTGAATCCTTAGGCGAAAACTTCGGCGCCATGCACCATAAGGGTATCGATGCTTTTGTGTCGCGCGTAGATATTCAGTTTAAAACCTCCCTTCGTAGTGGGGATTCATTTATCTCTTGCCTAAACTTATCGAAAGAGGGGCCTAAATTAGTCTTTTACCAAGATATATACCGGGCTTCAGACAATATCCTTGCTGCAAAAGGGAAAGTAGAGACAGTCGTCGTAGAAAGCGGGATATTAACACGGGGTGAATACTTTGATAACTTACTGAAAAAATTAAACCAATAAACCAAACATGACAAACCAAAACCTCTACCAAGTCGGCCTAACGATGATTAATGGAATAGGCGATATCATGGGTCGTCAATTATTACAGTCATTAGGAAGCGCCGAAGCTGTTTTCACTGAAAAACCTCAGGCTTTAGAAAAGATTTCCGGTATAGGGAAATTACTTGTTAAAGAGATTAAGCAACCCGACGTTTTAAGAAGAGCAGAAAAAGAATTAGCATTCATTGAAAAGAATAAACTCAAATGCTTTTTCCTGACAGATGACGATTATCCCAAAAGGCTTAGCGAATGTCCGGATGCTCCACTGCTTCTCTATTCCAAAGGGAATATTAACCTACATGCAAAACATATCATCAGTATTGTAGGCACAAGAAAAGCCAGTGCATATGGAAAAGAACAAACGGAAAAGCTGATAACCCACTTAGCCAAAATCTTTCCCGATATACTTATTGTTAGCGGATTAGCCTACGGAATAGACATTATCGCCCATCTGAGTTCCATCAAAAACAAACTATCAACCATTGCCGTACTGGCACACGGATTAGACCGGATATATCCTCAAACACATCGCCAAACGGCTATCGAAATGTTGGAAAATGGAGGACTTCTAACAGACTTTCCGAGCAACACCAACCCTGACAAACCCAACTTCATTAAACGGAACCGGATTATCGCCGGACTGTCTGATGCAACCCTAATCATTGAATCGGCTAATAAAGGAGGATCTTTAATCACAGCCGACATTGCTTTTTCTTATAATAGAGACGTTTTTGCTTTTCCGGGAAGAACAACAGACTCTTATTCGGAAGGATGCAATCGTATCATCCGTCAAAATAAAGCTGGACTTATCACCTGCGCCAATGATTTAATAGAAGCCATGTGTTGGAATTTGCCCGAAAAGAAAGTTCTTCCCCCAACACAAACAGAACTTTTCCCTCATGAAAACGAAGACATAAACCGGATATACACAATCCTGAAAGAGAAGACTGTATTACATCTTAACGAATTAACTATTGAATTAAATATGCCTATATTCAAACTATCCCCTCTCTTGTTCGAAATGGAGATGGAGGGTATAATAAAAGTTATTCCCGGAAACAGATACAGCTTAGTTTAGGGATTATAGACGTCATTATTATTATAATCAAGTATCTGCATTAGCATGACATGCGCTTGTGCGGCTGGGCTGTTTGGGTTTAACGCCATCGCTTCAAGATAATTATTCAATGCCTGCTGAAAGTTTGCTTTCTTACGGTAAGCATTTCCTCTCAGGTACCAGGCGTTATCATCTGCGGGATACTCCGTAATATGAATATCCAGCAAATGAATCGCCTCGTCCAGCTTACCATCGTATATCAGTTGCTTAATATCATTCATCAATTTAGCTTACTATCTATTCTTCATCATATTGCTGAAACAGAAAATCATTATAAGGAAACCTGGTTACATGAATTTCTTTTACCCGCTCGTACAGAAGCGTTTTCAATAGCTCAATATTCGTACGATTCTTTGCTGAAATAAAGATACAATTATCTCCCATCTTACTCATCCAAGTACGTTTGAGTTCGTCCAAGCCTATATTCTCACGCGTTCGCGGCGTAAGGTCGTCTTCCTCTTTAGGTGTAAAAGTGAATGCGTCTATTTTATTAAAAACCATTATCATCGGTTTTTCGGACTTGTCTATCTCAGATAATGTTTTATTTACCACCTCTATCTGTTCTTCAAATCCCGGATGTGAAATATCCACTATGTGCAACAATAAATCTGCTTCACGTACTTCATCCAAGGTAGATTTAAACGATTCTATCAATTCCGTTGGAAGCTTACGGATAAATCCAACCGTGTCCGACAATAAAAAGGGCAGATTCTCAACAATCACTTTTCTTACCGTCGTATCCAATGTGGCAAAGAGTTTATCCTCGGCAAAAACATCGCTTTTACTCAGGATATTCATCAAGGTAGATTTCCCCACATTTGTATAGCCAACTAAAGCCACACGCACCATCTTACCTCTGTTTTTTCGCTGAAGACTTTTTTGCTTGTCGATATCCGCCAAATCCTGTTTCAACTTGGATATTTTATCTAAAATAATACGCCGGTCTGTTTCGATTTGCGTTTCACCGGGGCCACGCATGCCAATACCTCCACGCTGACGTTCCAGGTGTGTCCATAAACGGGTAAGGCGAGGTAACATATATTTGTATTGAGCTAATTCAACCTGTGTCTTGGCATGAGCCGTCTGCGCTCTGCGTGCAAAAATATCGAGGATCAGATTGGTACGGTCTAAAATCTTCACCTGCAATTCGTTCTCAATATTTCTGATTTGCTTGGCCGATAATTCATCATCGAATATCACCAAACCTATTTCATGCTCAATCACATATTCTTTAATCTCTCGCAATTTACCCGAGCCGACAAACGTTACCGGATGCGGATAATCCAACCGTTGGAAAAACTTCTTCACAGGTACGGCGCCGGCGGTATCAGCAAGAAATGCCAGCTCGTCAAGATACTCTTTCGCTTTCTGTTCATTTTGTTCGGGGGTTATCAAACCCACCAGTACAGCTTTTTCCGTCTGTGCCTCGGATAGTATAAAATCTTTCATCCGGCAAAGGTAATGATTTAGAAACTACCCGAAAGGCATATACATCCTAATTGTACTTAATGTACCGTCATATTATATCTTTTTCATTTGTCAACGAGTTATTTTAGCATGATTGTATTGAATGATTGAGGTTTTATTGAGAGGGAAATAGTACGGTCGCCGATTTTTATTGCCGGTTTGATTTCGGTATCGTTTGCGTTATGGATAACCAGTACATAACTGCCATCCGTGTTACGAAATGCCATCATGTCTGTAAATTCGCCGGATATGGGCAAGAAGCGGGCACCTGGTAATACATAGTGGCTGGCATGTTTCATCAGGTAATATTCGTAAGTGTACTTGAATTCTCCGGTCGTTTTATCTACTGTCACCAGCGAGTTTTGACTCCAGCCCCAACGACTAAGGCCACCTTCTTCAAGCGAGATGTTCCAGTAATCGTATACGTTTGCCCCGTTGTTCAGAAAATGTTGCATCAGTTTCCAAGAATAGGTGCACCCTTTCCAACCATTTCTACCGTCTCCACATTCCTGTTCCGTCTGGTAAATTTTCAAATCCGGATAGCGTTGATGAATGTCGCCTACCGCTTTCTTTCCCGCCCATTGGAATCCGGCGCCTGAAATATATTTTCCGGCTTCGGCATCTGTTAGTATCGTATCTACTAATGCAGGGTTCGGACGTTCCATAGTTCCGAACATTACCTCTACGCCAAGGCCTTTCATGGACGGGCCAAGGTGCTTGCCTATAAACGTAGCTAATCCCGAAGCAAGCCATGTGCAGCTCGGAAACGGTTGGCATGAGTTAAATTCATTTTGTGGCATGACCATGAATATATCAATACCTTCAGCACGATAAGATTCGATAAATTTCTTAAAATAAAGAGCGTATGCTTCAAAATAAGCATCTTCCTGTATAAACATATTTACTCCTTCGCGACGTATTTGTTCGGGTGTAATACCGTTTTGTCCGATATTATCAAAGAAAGAAGTATCTAATGGTTGGCAGGCATAGTGTTTGTT
>JAISDJ010000179.1 GCA_031264865.1 Tannerellaceae bacterium
TATTTATAAGTGCGTGTGTGTTTGTAAACTGATGCTTTCTGGCTGTTTTATTATATAAAGTCAGATACCCCCGGTAAAACCGGGGGCTTGAATTGTGAACCGCTCAAAGTGGTTGGTTAGGAACCGCCTAAAGGCGGTTATCGTTGTTCGCCATCTTTGAACATTTCCAGTTGATCCTGCCGTTTATCTTCGACTTCCTGCTCCTGGATATACTTCCTGACAGCCTGGTGGAATATCTTTCCCGGATACTTTGCAATACTCCCGTAAAATTGTTTCCTCCTGCATTTCGGTATCCATACTATTGAACTTTGAGCGGTTCACGATAGGAGAGCATGATTTATACTCCCGTAACTGTCAAACTCCTATAGTCACCCCGGCAAAGCCGGGGGGTTACCTATTTTAATTAAAACTTTCAGCCGTAATAGTTTTTTCTATCTCAAAATTACCAAGTTCTGAACCATTATCAAAGGTAATTGGTGTTGTTCTCTTAGTGTATTTAACTTTTATGGCATATGCTGTGCCGCTTGTAAATGTATATTCATTCGAAAGGAATAAATACAGTTCCATTTGTGAAACTCCATTTACAATCGCACCGAAGGCGCCTACTACACCAACATCAATGGGAATGTTATTAGATGTAACCTCAAAACTCTCTATTAGCTCATTTTGATTGGTTCCGTCTATTTGGCTTAAACCAATGCCGACATCAAGTAAAATCGTTCCCGTCCCATAATGGTTTGTTTGTAATTGAGTTATCTGTATCCCACCCCCACCACCATCATCTGAGGAACACCCGACAAACACCATGCCAAGAACCAATAAAACGGCAAATCTCAAAAACAAAGTAACTTTTCTTTTCATAAAAAACTCCTTTCCTGTTAGAAAAAATTATATTAACTCATGCTATGCTGGTTTTACACAACATGAATTATTACCATAAAGAGTTTAATTTTTCCGGGAGACAGGCAAATCGGTAAATGCTTCTAATTTTCCAGCTAAAACCCCGCCGCCATTATAAGAAATTTTTATATCGCCAGTAGAAGGAAGGTCGCCATTAAGACCGGCGTATATTCTTTTATAAGGTGGAGTAATTTCTGTATCTGTACTTCTAAAAGATTGTTGAACGCCTTCTACTGTAATAGTAAAAACTGTTTCATAAACCCAGGTATAACTATTAACAATCGCTGTATCGAAATAAATATAGATATGCGGAAGTTCGTCCACTGTAACCCCACCTGTTTCTACAACTCTTTTTGTAGGGTAATATTCAGCATAGGGATATTCCTCTGATGACCCGTCATCTCCGTTGCTGCAACCAAAAAACAAAGGCACAAGACAAACAAATAGTATCAAAATTCCTTTCACCATCTTGTTCATAATTAAACTCCTTGAATATATTTAAACTCTTATACAAGAGCTTATTAATTTCGGCTGTATGTGTAGCGGGGCGTACACTATCTTTAATGTTCCCGATAATCGTATTGCATAAAAGCGCTATAAGGAATCGTTATGACAGATTCGTTTATGTTGTACTTTTGCGGTTCTTGACCATTTCCAACATAAATCATCCCATCATGGGGATAATATGAACCATAAACATTAGACATAAAATAAATATAATAACTTCCATTTCCTGTCCATTTTGTTTGAGATGTACTTAAATTATTATGTGGAACACTCAACTCAACGGATATTCTTCCATCAGAAATTGGCGAATAACCAATTCCCGCGTTTATAGGACTATTGCTCAATTCGCTAAAAATTCTAATGGTACCTTCACTTCCATTTTGAAAAGATGGAAGGCCCTCAATTACAATGTAGGTTGGAGGAATATATTCACCATCATCATCTGCGGAACACCCGGCCAGCCCGATTGCCGCCACGATAGCAGCAATCCCTAACAGTTTGTAAAAACGCCTCATTTTTGAAGCCTCCCTTGGTTTGTCCGGTAAAATACCGGAAGGTTTTTTACCGCCTTTTGGGGCAATCTAGCAAGCCTTCTTATATAGAGAAGGATAATAATATCCTTGTTTTCTATAAGGATTAGTAAAATAATCCTATTCGATGTTTGTAATTACGTCAACCTATCAGCTAAATTTATTTTACTATAAGGAAACAGGTATGACCGGAGCGGAAATTAGGGCTTTTTTAGCCCAAAATATCAAATCCTTCCGTGAACATCGGCAATGGTCGCAGGCTAATCTGGCAGAATATGCTGATATTTCCGTACCGTTTTTAAGCGAAATAGAACGGGGTAATAAATGGCCTTATCCTGATACTTTGGCAAAAATCGCCAATGCTTTAAATGTTGAAATATATGAGTTTTTTAGAGCTGAAACACCGGCAAGTGATAGAGAACGGGATTTTGCGGTAAAAGTTGTCAAGGAAATCTTTATAGCCCAAAAGGCAATAGCTGATAAAATTAGTAAAGAATATTTAGGATAATATATAGTATTTGAGCTTGTTCCAAAACCCGGTTAATTTTGGGAAAGCCTCGTGGGCGCCTACTTTTTCCCCAGGGTCCGTCCGATGGAATAGGCCAGGGTCGAAAGGACCGCCGCCGCCAGGAAAAGGATACCCCAGAGGAGCCAGCGGCCATAGTCCGGCCCGGAACCGGGGGAAACCCGTTCCTGGTAGCTTCCGTCTCCCA
>JAISDJ010000196.1 GCA_031264865.1 Tannerellaceae bacterium
TACTACAATACTATATAATCCGATGAAAGAAAAAGGATTAGAACGTAGTAAGGGGCAAAATCCGAATCTTACTCTCATGCTACTACATTACTACATGGCAGTAGTTACTACAAAAATAATCATACTACATATACAATATTGATAACAAATAAATTACATCAATTGAGTATGTAGTAAGTAAAATCTCTTAAAAACAGGAAAATGAAAAATTCAAACTATATCAGTATAAAACAATACCTTGAGAATAAAGGGATCAACCCGGTAAAAGACCGTGGATATTACGGAATGTATCGCTCTCCTCTGCGGGATGATAATAATCCGAGTTTCAAAGTAGATTATCAGAAGGATTTATGGTATGACTTTGGTATCGATGAAGGAGGCTCGATTATTGACCTTGTAATGAAGTTGGAAAACTGCTCACTGCCGGAAGCATTCCAGAGATTGGAAACCTCCTTTTCCTTTCACCGGAATGATACTCCGGTTATTTTCCCAACACAGGCAAACCGGGAACCGGCAATAACAATCAGGAATATAAAACCGCTTACTCATCCTGCCTTATTGGATTACCTGAACGAACGCAAAATAAATCTCGAAATTGCAAAACGCTATTGCTCGGAAGTACACTACTCCATTGCGGACAAACTGTATTTTGCAATTGGTTTTCGGAACGATGCCGGAGGCTGGGAACTTCGGAACAGGTATTTCAAAGGAAGTAGCACACCGAAGAATATCACGACTATAAACAACGGTAGTAATTCAGTTATGGTATTCGAGGGATTTATGGACTTCCTTTCTTATCTCTCGTTAAAACAGAACGCTTCGCCGACAATTGATTCGGCTATATTAAACTCAATCGCCAATCTTCCGAAAGCGATTCCGTTTCTTCAAATTCACCAAACGACACATGTCTTCCTTGATAACGATGAATCCGGAAAGCGGGCTGTTCAGAGTTTAAGCCCGGTATGTAAAGAAGTAATCGATCAGTCTGTTTTCTATCGAAACCATAAAGATCTGAACGATTACTGGCGGGATAAATGTAAGCCTCAAAAAGAGGTCAGAGAGAACAATGTCGTCACCCCACTTAAACGGCAGATTCCAACGAGAAAGAAAGGGCGCGGGCTGTAGTGCTAACTCCTGCGCGAAGTGCATTGCAAGACGTCAGTTTGTTACCACAAACTGCGCTTGCCGCCTGAACCGCTTTCGCTGGCGGGAAAACTGCAATCGCTTCGCTCTCTACAGTTTTTTAATTCATATAATCAGATAAAAATGAAAAATAGCTATATAAAATTTCGTTGTACAAAATCAGAAAAAGAGAGAATCGAGGGCATGGCGGAAAGGTCGGGAGTAACACTTTCGGAGTATTGCCGACAGCAATGTCTAACGGGTCGGATACTTGCCAGCCCAAAGCTAAGTCCAACAGAGATTACATACTTCCGGGAATTGAAAGAACATAATAATGCCATTGCCCGGCTCTCTAATCTGATACGAAATAAAGATCCGCAATTAGTCATTGACATTGCGGAGTATCTGGAACAATCCCGACAGTTGTATAACCGATTCTTTTAGGGGTATGATTGGGAAAGGAAAAGCAATAGCACACGGAGGCAATGCGATTGAATACGCTTTGCGTGAGGGTAAACTGGATAAGATAGTCGGCAGGAATATGATTGAGTGTGATACGCCTGCCGATATTCTTCGGGAGTTTGAAATGGTTAATCAACACAACTACCGATGCAAGAACAAGTATATGCGCTACGAGATAGGCATATCTCCAAAGGATATAGACAAGTTAAAATATGGAGATATGATTAAGATAGCCCGAATATTCGCTAATAAAATGGGATTGAAGAATCATCAATGGATAGCCTGCACCCATAAAGATACCGGAAAGCCACATATCCACCTAATTGCAAATCGTATCGGGATAGATGGGAAGGTATTCGATACTACCTTTATG
The DNA here is from genome assembly GCA_031264865.1 of Tannerellaceae bacterium. Classification (GTDB taxonomy): domain Bacteria; phylum Bacteroidota; class Bacteroidia; order Bacteroidales; family Tannerellaceae; genus DFXE01. The sequence continues at coordinate 1,958 of JAISDJ010000196.1, forward strand.
AGTAACCGTTCGGCAAAGATTACGGAAGAAATAAGCCGTGATATGGGATTGACGATTGCAAAGGATGTTCAGAAACAAAAAGAGCATCAGGAAACTTACGCAGACCCGACACGCCAGCAAACAAAAGAAAAGCTCCAGAAGATTGCCTATTATGAACTATTCAAGAATGCCAGTTTAGAGGGTTTTTTACATGGATTGGAGAAAGAGGGTGTCGGCATTGAACCTGTAAAGAATAAACAAGGCAAGACCTATGGTATCCGATTCTCTTACGAGGGGCAGACGTTCAAAGCATCGGAAATCGGGCGGGAGTTCGGGTTCCGCTCGCTTGCCAACAACTTTTCTTCTTCACCGGAAGATAATCATTCGCAACAGGTTCAGCAGAGCCAAAGCCAAGATACAAGTAACCAACAGTCCTATTCAGAAGTCAGTTCCGGCATAGCTTCGCTATTAGCCGTACTAACACCAAATGGACAGAATAATCCCGAAGAGGACAATACATTGAAACATAAAAAAAAGAAAACTAAAAAACGATATTATGGACGACAACAATAATACGCCTACCAAGCGGAGAAATAAGTTCGCAGGAAAAGAGGATATTTCCCGAGAAACAGCTGATAGTATTCTATCCGAACAAATCGACCAACTCCGGGAAATATCTCGGACAAATAACGAAACTACAAGCAAAGTTCGAGAAAGCGTAAGTATCCTTTATGAGAAGCGGATTCCGATTGATACGGAAAAGTTCGAGCAGCTAAACCGGAGTTTTATCAACGAAATGGAGAACAAGCTCCAAAAAGTGAAACAACCATCCAAAGGATTGAAATGGTATATCGTCATGTGGGTAATAACGCTGTCTTCGGCTTTCCTTGCCGGATATTTCATCCATGAATACAAGGATTGGAAAGAGAAAGCGATGTATTGGTACCACATGTATGAAGAAAATAAGCCGAAAAAATAGGAAAAAGCAAAGGATTTGAATGTAAATATGTCTGGTTCTCAAGTATTTACTACTTTTGTAAGTGGAAATTTAGTGTGAGAATTATGAAAATTGACAGTTTGGAATCATACGAAGATGTTATCAATTCTTTGAGAAAGAAGAATCGTCGGAAACATTTATTATTTGGAAATGGGTTTAGCATTGCTTATGATGCTAAGATTTTCTCTTATAATGCATTAAGTAACTTTATTGATAAGAGTCCAGATGAATCACTTAAAGAGTTATTCAAAGTAATAAATACTAAAAATTTTGAGCTAATTATGAGGCAATTAGAGAATTTTGTTCAGATTGCTCAAGTTTTTAATGCCGACACGACACTTATATCAAAAATACAAAAAGCTAGTCAAACATTAAAGGATAGTTTAATTGATGCTGTAAAAGCATTACATCCAGAACACGTATTTGAAATTCCCGAAGAAAAAAGCAAATCATGTTTCAATTTTATACAAGAATATTTACAAGGAGACGGTAAGGTTTTTTCTACAAATTATGATTTGCTTTTATATTGGGTATTAATGAGAAATCAAGCAGAATATGCAATTGATGGATTTGGAAG
>JAISDJ010000248.1 GCA_031264865.1 Tannerellaceae bacterium
AGGGGTTTTGCAAATATGCTTATTCTTTTTTATATCCACAAAAGTATACAATAGAAATATAGCTACACTTACCTCCTATCTTCTATCCTATGCACAAAACCATGCCGTGCCGGGTATAATTTACCATCATCATTCACATCGGCAAATTTAAAATCGCCGGGCCTTGCTAATGGTTGAAGTAATTCTCCTGAGTTATTTACATAGTCATCAATTTCCTTCTGATTCTGAAAGATTCCTTCTTGCTTATAGCCATAAAACAAAGCGACAGGTTGACCGACTTCTGTCTTTGTCATTGCGGTCTTTAACCCGGTATAATAAATAGGTTCATTCCCCGTACCCAAAGAGATCACTTTATTTTTATACGTTGAAAAGTTTACTCCTATATTATATGACAAATCGCTAACCTGTCCTTGATAATTGGCAGAAAAATCAAACCCTGTATTCTGAATACTTCCGGCGTTAGTCCAAGGGGAATTAGGATAACCGGCCAAAGCCGGTACGGTTAACTGAAGCAACATGTCTTTCGTCTTTTTGTTATAATAATCAAGCGTTACTTGAAGTTTGTTGTCAAACAATCCGGCGTCAATTCCCAGATTAGTCTGTTCACTCACCTCCCATCGGATATTACTATTTCCCATGTTGACCAGTCCATAAGCCTGATTCAGGTTGTCTCCTAAAATATAGATTCTGCTATCAGTTGTACCTACTGTTGTAATGGCTGCATTGTTTGCAATACTTTGATTTCCTGTTTGTCCCCAGCCTAAACGGATTTTCAGATTGCTTATCTGGGATAAATCAAGTTCCTGGAAAAAATGCTCTTCACTTACTCTCCATCCAAGTGAAAAAGAAGGGAAGTATCCCCATCGGTTACTTTTTGAAAATCTTGACGATCCATCCGTACGAAAACTAACGGTGGCCAGGTATTTATTAGCATACGTATAATTGACCCGTCCAAGAAAAGACAAGATTGCATTTTCTCTCCGGATCCCCGTCAGGCTTAACATACTTGTAGCTGCATCAAGCACCCAATATTCTTCTCCGTTGCCGGGGGTTGTGTTTTTAACTCCACCGATATCATTATATGAATTATTCTCATACGTAACACCCAATACGGCATTCAGGCTATGGTCCGCCCCGATTTTTTTATCGTACGTCAATGTTTGTTGCCAAATCGTATTCAATGTATTGCTTTGCGAAGTTGTCACTCTGTTATAATTTCTGTATTTTAAACTGGCGATATTGAGCTTTGTTGGCGTAAGCGAATATTTCGGGTCGAAATTATTGCTGTAACTTACCGGTTTATTGAAACTGTATTGTACGTTGTAATTTAACTCTTCGAGTATCTTAACATTTGCAAAAACATTGCCATACGTATTCATCCGTTTGGTATAACCATTATTCGTTTCCAATAAGAACAAGGGATTGTTCGTATAAGAATATTCCGTTGCAGCATATTTATTGTATTCATATTCAGGGTCGGTCTTCTCTACAGCAGGATTATATACATAGGAGAAAGGGTCTGCGGAAGTAATCTGCCATATAGGTTCGTAGAATCCTCTTAATTCTCTGCTTTTATTCTCCGACAGATTCAGATTGACCCCCATAGAGACTCTGTCGGATAACTTATATTCCAGATAAGAATGAAGCGTAAACCGGTTGTAAGATGTATTTTTTATAAATCCATCTTCCCCAACATAGCCCAGACTTAGAGCTGATTTTATTTTCTCGCTTCCTCCTCTTACACTAAGATTATAGTTTTGCGTAAATCCCGGTTTGGTAGAAACATCCCACCAGTCCGTATTAACCCCTCTTTCGTATAATTCTTTTATGCCGTTAGGAAACGTTAAATTGTCATTGTCATACGATTCTCTCAGAAAATTGTATAGCTGTTCGCTACTACTCATCTTTGGCATATAAATAGAACTTGATGTTCCGATATAACTATCTAACGTGATAGTAAAATCACCGGCATTTCCTTTTTTGGTCGTTATTAAAATAACGCCGTTGGCTCCTCTTGAGCCATAGATTGCCGTTGATGAAGCATCTTTAAGGACTTCAATCCGGTCAATGTCATTCGGATTTAAATCATTGATAGCATCCAAAAATATTCCATCGACTACATACAGCGGTTTATTATCATTCACCGTGCCGATACCTCTGATTCTTATGGCTGCACCACTTCCCGGCTGGCCACTGTTCGTTGAGGCATATACGCCGGCCAATTTACCTACGATAGCTGTTTCAAGATTCGTTACGGCATAATTCTTTATATCATCTGAAGTTACGGAAACAACGGCGCCTGTCAAATCGCTTTTTCTTATTGTTCCATATCCAATTACGACCACTTCTTCCAGCGTCTTCGTGTCTTCAAGCAACTGTATTTGTAACGGACGTGTGTCGGCCCTTAGTTCTTGGGAGGCATATCCGATATAAGAGATTATCAATGTACTGCCTTCGGATACATTGTTTAGTGTAAACGCACCGTCTATATCTGTGATGGTGCCCATGCCGGCCCGGTCTTTTTCCGTCACGGTCGCCCCTATCACAGGTTCTCCGTATACATCTTTAACAATACCTGTCACCCTGATAAGACTGACGCCCTGCTGCGGGACCTCAATCTCAGAAGAAAGGACAATTTTTTTGTCTAACACCGTGTAACGCACATTTGTCCCTTCAAAAATCTGATCCAGAATGTGGAAGAGCGAACTATTCTCGGCCGATACGGAAACGTGCCGTTGCAGGTCAACATGTTTGTTGTTAAAAAAGAAATCAAATTCGGATTGGTTTTCGATTTCTTTTAATATTTCCTCGACTGTTTGCCCCTGCGCCTTGATAGTAACGGTTACTTTCTGGGCATAGTTATGCGTAGCATGGGCTAATCCAACAGTGCATAGAAGTAGTATAAACAGGAGTCTCATAGACCGTAGTATTTTTTTTAAACGAAGCCTATAGGGCTTTTCTTCCGACAAATATCGGGTAATACAATAATTTTGCATAATTTTGTAATGAATTAAGGTGAAAAAAAAATGTCTGTGCTTGTCGCCAAACAAGCAAAATAAAAGGCTGTTTTTACGGGAAAATAGGAATGTATTTTCCCGTTTTTTTAGGGTGGTCTGTTCTTCATGGTCTTTGTTTCGTTAGAATTAATAAATCTCTATTTCGCTTTTCTCCTGCAGTGTGTTGCCCGAATCAACGTATCGCCAATGTATGTTGGATGAAACTCTGAATAGTTCCAATATCCGTTCCAATCGCTGGTGAGTAAATGTGCCGGTAAATGAATTGTTCATAATCCGGCTGTTGTGTACGATGAATGTCACGTTATACCGTTTTTCCAACATACGAAGCACTTCGGGCATGGGTGTTTTGTGGAAAATAATCTTCCCGTTTTTCCATGCCGTTTCTGATTCGACAAAGGCTTTTACAAGTTTAATCTGGTTTTTTCCCGTATCATACACCAGCTTCTGGCCAGGAGAGAGTGTCGTTTTATTTTCCACGCCATGCAGGGTATAGTCAAACTGTATGCTCCCTTCTACCAGGGTGGCCGAAATGATAGGATTATTTTCGTAAGCGTCTACATTAAAATGTGTACCTAATACTTCGATTCGTGACTGGTGGTGGGTTGCGACGATAAATTTCTTTTTCTCGTCTTTGGCCACCATGAAGTAGGCTTCTCCTTTAAGCATCACTTCCCGTTTATCCCGGTGGAAACGGGAAGGATAGGCAAGCGATGATTCTGAGTTCAGATACACGATGGTATAGTCGGGAAGTGTAATGGTGGCAGTCATGCCTGGGTTTGTTTTTACTTCCATCATCTGAACTTCTTCCTGTGGCGTTTGTTCGTTCAGCTTGCCCATCAGCAAGGTGATCAGTAACGGGATAAACAATATAGCGGCTGCTTGTTGTATCCATCTGAACCAAGGGCGGTTCTTTTTTCTGTCGATTTTCTTTCGGGCTTGCAACAGCGCCTCTTCCGTATCGTCCTTTTCCCGTACGCTGATTGTATCTGTTGCCAGATAGAGGCTATATATCTGTTTGACGATTCTCCGGTTTTCGGGAGATTGTCTCATCCACTCCCGGACGAGCGCCGCCTCTTCATCGGAAACATTCCCATCACAATAGCGTGGGAGTAATTCGTGTATCTGATCTGTATTCTGCATTTTATATACGCTTTTTTAATAAGACGGTTGGGAATCGGGCGTTCCTAAACAGAAAACGCTTTTTTTTATTATTATTTCGTTCAAATCTGTATCTTTGTTTACCCAAATGCTCCATATATGGCTGATTTACACGTAACGGATGATACGTTCTTACTATCTGCCCTGAGAAAGGGAGATAAGGAGGCTTTCAATCAGTTGTTTCGTAAATATTATCCGGTCTTATGCGCCTATGCCCGGCGCTTTGTAGAACTCGAAGATGCCAGGGAAATTGCTCAGGACATGATGATTTGGCTTTGGGAGACAAGAGAAACCGTGCCTGTTATCATTTCTCTCAGTCAATATTTGTTCAAAGCTGTCTATCGGCGGGCTTTAGACTATCATTCGCGTAAACAACTAAAGCGGCGGGCGGATACTTATTTCTATGAAGAGATGCAGGAGATACTGCAAGAGGTGGATTTCTATCAGTTGGAAGAACTGTCCAAACGAATCAGAGAGGCAATAGAGGCTTTGCCCCCAACCTACAGGGAAGCATTCACGATGCACCGTTTCCATGAAATGAGTTATAAAGAAATTGCCGCCAACCTCAAGGTGTCTCCTAAAACAATTGACTATCGCATCCAGCAGGCGCTTAAAATTTTACGAAAAGAACTCAAAGATTATCTTTAATGTAGAATTAACTTTTAAAACGTACAATTATGGCATTAAAATTCAAAAAAGAAGCACGTAAAGTGATTGGGGGGGGCGACGAGATGGGGGCGATGCGTTATGAATTTAGCTCTTCCATCCGACAACCGACGTCTTTGCCGGAAAAGGCAATGCCGAGGATAATTATTTTCCCTGAATACCTGTTGTAATAACGCCGTTCATGTATCTGTGCCATTGCTTCCTTGAGCAGCGTATCCGTCTTTTTTTCGGCATGATATTTTATTTCGGCAATTACGGTTACTCCGGGCTGTTC
>JAISDJ010000275.1 GCA_031264865.1 Tannerellaceae bacterium
AAACTAATCCCGTACTTCAACGCCAACCCACTCCTCGGCCGCATCTGCGCCTCATACCCTTCCGGCAACGAAATATAAAGCCCGGTAGGAATCAACCTCCGCTCCAACGGCTTCAACACAACCGGTTCAGACAAATTAGCCCGGACATCCATCCCCGCCGACATAGCCGTAGCATAAGCCGGCAACGGATGACGAGAAGCATTCACAATCTTAACTTTCATAATTACACCTCTGATTTTAAAACAAAGGTATATAAAAAACCAAGATTAACAACAAAAGGCTTGCTTCTTCACTACTTTTGACATATATGATAAAGGAATATACTCCTGGTAGCAAATCAAAAAAGTATGCAAATTATATACCCTATCGGGCATAATCTTATGTGACTGACTTGCGGTAAAAAATCTATTTTTGGTTATAATTTATTGATAATCAGAGAAAATCTTATGTGACTGTTATGTGACTGGGGTATGCGCTTTCGAGGAACGAGGAACTTGGGAAATCATACCGGTAGCATCAGTCGCCTCAATCCATTTGCGGGGGTTCTGAACTTAATGACATTATATATTTCGCCTGATTCTTTTTTGACGTATAAGTCGTGCGTTTGCTTGGTAGCTAATAATTGAGTAATTTTGAGGACGAAAAACAAGATTGATATTTTTCTTATGAATTGGAAAGAAAGAGCGATTAAGTGTTTGAATGAAAGTTTGTATCCTGTCCCTTCGGAGCGGAACGAGATAGATTGGAAAAGCGGTTTGTCGTCTAAAACCGATAGGCTGGCGCAACATTTATGCGCTTTTTCCAACCTGGAAGGCGGCGGTTTTCTTGTCTATGGCGTAAATGACGACGCCTCTCTTTTTTCCGTAACAAAAGAGCAAAACGATGAAATTATCAAGAAATTAGGTAATATTGCCCGCCATAATCTGAGACCATCTGTTGCTCTCGAACATGCTACGTTGGATTTCAACGGAAATGCGTTACTGTTCATACATATTCCCGGAAATACGGAGAAACCGGTATATATGCGGAACGGAACAATTTACGACAGTTACCGCCGTTCGGCCGGGCAAACGGTTAAGATGAACCGTCAGGAAGTAAAGCAACTGATTGCCGAGTCGCAGGGACTGTTGTTCCACGAACAAACAGCATTAACAGATGTAACAGCCGATGAAGTGCTGCGTCTGCTGGATTACGATTGTTATTTTCAACTGGCAAAGCGTAATTTACCCGAAAGTAAAACGGCGATTCTGGAAACATTAGCCAATGAGGATTTTATTATCAGGAAGGGTGAAAACTGGAATATAAGCAATCTCGGCGCTCTGTTGTTTGCTCGCGATTTAACTAAATTCAAAGGACTGCAATATAAGACCTTACGTATCATTATATACACTGGTAAAGGTAGGATTGACGCACATCCCGAATTGGATTTCAAAGAGGGTTACGCTTGCGGTTTTGAACATTTTATACAATTCATAATGGAACGGACTTCGGTTGAAGTTATTGAAAAAGTATTCCGCGAAACAAAATCGGTATATCCCGAAAGAACTGTGCGTGAGCTACTCGCAAACTCGCTAATTCATCAAGACCTGTGGCAAAGCGGAACGCACATAATGGTAGAGATTTTCCCAGACCGTATCGAAATGACCAGTCCGGGTACGCCGCTGGTAGATATAAACCGCTTCATTGATACGCCACCCAAATCAAGGAACGAAAAAATCGCCATTCTGATGCATAATTTCGACCTTTGCGAATTGCGAGGCAGTGGCATTGACCGTGCAATAGAAGCGGTAGAAAAAGCCATACTCCCAGCTCCGAAATTTATCAAGGGCGATTTTTATACCAAAGTGGTAATCTATCCGAAAAAAACTTTTGCGGATATGAGCAAAGACGACCGCATACGCGCTTTTGTTCAAGATACCTTCCATCAAGGAAAAATACTTCAATATCAACATACAGCCTCCCTTTAAGAAGATAGACCACTTAATTAACTATCTGGGACGTTACACGCATAAAACGGCTATCAGTAACCACCGTATCCGAAATATCAACCGCGAGGGCGTCGTGTTCTCTTATAAAGACTACCGGGACAAGACAAACCAGGCAAAGGAGATGTTCCTCACGGGTGAAGAGTTTCTCAGGAGATTCTGCCTGCACATCCAATATAAAGGATCCAGGAAAATCCGTTACTTCGGCCTTTTTTCCGCTGCCAACCGCAACCTGCTCAATTCGGTGAGGATGGATTTTGGACTGGAGCCTGTTCCACCCCGTAAAAAGCACAAATGGAAAGAGGTGGTTCGGGAAGTATGGAAGCATGACCCTTGTCTTTGTCCCAAATGCAAGGAAGGAATCATGGTGACCGTAGAAATGATACTTCCCCTGAGAAGACCACCGCCACAGGAGATTGAAACCAATATCTCTTAACTGTATATAGAAGGTATCTGTTCCCTCACGGAGCGGACAGCCGGGTTATTGCCCCATGCGAAAAAACAGCTTCTGAGAAGAACGTCGTAAACGGCAAAAAGACCTGAAACAGGCAAAAAACGGAGAAAAGATACCTGAATTTGCATCTATTATGATTGACCCTTAACAACCCCTGGAAGGCATAGCCGTCAGGCTAAGCTCGCTTTTTCAATTAGAAAGCCTGATGAATAGGTCGTTTGAGCCTATTTGCGGATAAGATTTATGGGTACTGTATTGTATGGATGAAAGAGGGGAG
>JAISDJ010000328.1 GCA_031264865.1 Tannerellaceae bacterium
TATTCAAGTAAAAGGGACCGGCAATGGTGTTATATCAGACATAGATGGTCAATATACAATTCAGGTAAACAGGAACGATATCCTCGTTTTCTCTATCATAGGTATGAGGACCGTTGAAAAAACAGTAACTTCCGATTCGCCTGTCAACGTCGCAATGGAAGAAGACAATGTCGATTTGGACCAAGTAGTCGTAATCGGTTATGGTACTGTTAAAAAAAGCCATTTGTCGGGCGCTGTTGGTTCTATCGGGACCAAAGAGTTGAGAGGAGACATAACTACCAATGTAGCCACAGCGCTGCAAGGTAAGTTGCCGGGCGTAACGGTAATGACCAGCGGAGGCGGCCCGAACGACGGGACAACAATCAACGTGCGCGGTATAAGCTCATTATCCAACAATGCTCCGCTATACGTTATCGACGGCGCTTTCGGCGACATCAACATGGTAGACCCGAATGACATTCAGTCGCTCGAAGTATTGAAAGATGCCGCCGCCGCTGCTATCTACGGTTCGCGCGCCGCCGGAGGTGTGATACTGATCACTACCAAAGGCGGACGCAAGGAAACACCTACTAAGGTAGATGTAAACCTGTTCACCGGAATTCAGCAGAACCCAAAGAAGATGAACGTACTGACGGGAGAAGAATACAGCCGTTTTGCACGCTACTACGGCTTGGCCGGTGATGGTTACGGAGCGGAAGCAGGTGCGGTTCCATTCGTAGGCAAAGGTACGGACTGGCAAGACGTCATGCTTGGTACGGCTATGGTGTACAAGGCAAACGCTACCATTTCAGGAGGTTCCAAGAATGCCGGTTTTAGCGCTTCCGGCGGTTATTTGAATAGGGACGGTATCTTGCGCAACACCAGCCATGAATCCTACAACATTCGCGTGAAGAGTGATTTCAACTTCCTCAACGATCGTGTTACCATAGGCGAAACGCTTATCGTACGCTTGGTTGAAGGTAAGGGTGGTTCGGACTATGAGATGAACGGCCTGTTACGTTTCCCCTCTGTTGTTCCTGTATACGATCCGGCAAACCCCGGCGGATGGGGTACATCGGCAGACATCAACCTGCCGAATCCGTTTGCCTACTCTGAAATCATGAATAATACAAACGAGGACACACAGATATTCCTCAACGCTTATCTGCAAGCTGAGGTCATTGAAGGCTTAAAGTACAAGCTGAACTTCGCCCTGAGAAGAAACCACTCTAAAAACCGGTTTTATACGGGAGTATATGATTTAGGAACTTATGGTATCAACAAAGAGCCGGACTTATCGGAAAGTTTCTCCAGTTTCGACTCGTGGGTAGTCGAAAACACATTGAACTACGACCGCACATTGGGCAAGCACACACTTTCGGCCATGGCCGGGTGCTCCGCGCAGAAAGACAAGATCTATTATCTGAACGGGAGCAACTCCGATCTTCCCGAACTCATTGACACCATGACCGGTAATGTGATTACTATGAAGGCCGGCAGTTCGCGATACGAACAGGCATTGCTTTCTATGTTCGGACGTGTGATGTATTCATACGATGACCGGTATCTGTTCTCGGCTTCTATTCGTCGCGACGGTTCTTCACGCTTCAAGAAAGGCCATCAGTATGGAAGTTTCCCTTCGGTTTCCGTGGGTTGGAATATCAATCGTGAAAAATTCTTCAAGCCTTTGGAAAACATAGTTGACCAGATGAAATTACGTATCAGCTACGGAAAGCTGGGTAATCAGGAAATGGATAGTTACTATCCTACCGTCAGTATTGTTTCCGATGGCATGAACTACCTGCAAGGTAACAATATATGGCTCGGTAAACTGCCTTATGTAAGTGCTGTCTCTCCCGACAATCTGACTTGGGAAAACACAGAAACGTTCAACGCTGGCCTTGACCTGATTCTGCTCAACGGTAAACTAAACTTCACAGCCGACGCTTACATCAAAAATACGAACGATGTATTGCTTCCTATTCCTTACTCTTTATCAGCTGGTATCAGAGGTCTCTCTATCCAAAATGCCGGACAGGTACAGAACAAGGGTATCGAATTGTCTGCCACATGGCGCAGTAATATCGGAGAAAAGGCAAGCTACTATATCGGAGCTAATATGAGCACGGCCAACAATCAGGTGACGAAAATCACTAAAGGAGGTCTTGGTATGTCTATCGCCGGATATGACGCACATGCAGCAGGCGGACGCGGTATCAATATGTTCAAGAAAGGACACTCCATGTCTTACTTCAACCTGATTGAAACGGATGGTATCTTCCGCAGCATGGAAGAAGTGGAAAGCTACCGTAACCAATATGGCGAAATGATCCAGCCCGGAGCGCAAGTAGGCGATATCCGCTACAAAGACTGGAACCGTGACGGTGTGATTAATACAAACGACCAGCACGATGTAGGCAGTCCGTTACCGGACTTTACTTTCGGATTACGTATGGGCGGCGAATGGAACCGTTTCGACTTAAACCTCTTCATCGACGGTATGGCAGGAAACAAGATCTATAACTATACTCGCTACTGTCTCGAATCGGGTGATTTTAATGGGAATCTGAGCACTACCGTAGCCAACTCGTGGAGACCGGACAACCAAAACACCGACATGCCCCGCTTCTCGAAAACAGATGGTACGGACAACAAATTGGCATTTACGGACAGATGGCTTGAAGACGGGTCATATATCCGCCTGAAATCAGTAGACCTCGGCTACACCTTCCCGAAACGATGGATACAGAAAGCAGGCGTTCAGGCCCTGAGGATGTATGTATCGATGGAGAACCTGTTGACGCTGAGCAACTATTCGGGCTACTCGCCCGACTTGGGTGAGAGTTCGTCTACAGGAGCCGGCTATAGTATCTTCTCCAGAGGTATCGACCAGGGACGTTATCCCATTCCGCGGACATTCTCTTTCGGTATTCAAGTAAACTTATAATATAAAAACACAGAAAGATTAAATCATGAAAAAGATTTGGATATCATATATGTTTGTATCGGTTCTCTTATCGGGAATATTAGTCTCTTGTAGCGATTTTCTAGATTTGAAGGATCCGAACCACTTTACTGCCGAGAATTTCTGGAAAGACAAAGCGGATGCGGAAAGCGCCCTGGCAGCAGCCTACTCGCCGATCAAATTCCAGATGGAGGGATATTACGGCGCGTTTAACGGATGGTTGAACTTAAACAGCCGTGGCGACGATGTATTTACCATCACAAACGAAGAACAGAGTATGTGGAATATTGCCAACTTCATAAACTCTGCTACGACCGGAAACGATCCTTATGGAGCGCTATACGTAGGCATCCAACGGGCAAACATCGTACTGAAATATCTCGACAATGTTCCTGAGTCGGGTATTACGGAAGCAGACCGTACAATGATTAAAGGAGAAGCCCTCGTATTACGGGCTTTCCAATATTTTCTGTTGGTTACAAATTACGGTGAAGTACCCTTGCGTCTGATCCCATCCAACGAAGACGAGCCGAACAAGCCGGCTACAGGGAAAGATAAAATCTGGGAATGCATCGAAACCGACCTCAATACGGCTATCGACGAATGTAACCTGCCGGTCAGTCGTCCTGCCGAACAAAAAGGACGCTTGGAGAGGGGTGCGGCCATAACCATTTTGGCTAAGGTATACGCCGCCCAACACAAATATGAGGAAGCCAAAGCCTTATTGAAGGCGTTGATGGATACATCCTATGGCGCGGGAAAACGGTATCAACTGATGGCCAATTTTGCCGACAATTTCACTACTGCCAAAGAGAACAACCCCGAATCCGTATTCGAATTGCAATACAATAGCAGTGATGGTGCGAACTGGGGAAATGAAAGTGGTGTTAACCTGGGCGGCTCCCTTGCGCAGTTCGTAGGTCCTGCCGTTTCCGGAGGGTGGGCTAAACTGATGCCTTCCGCTTTTCTGGTCAGCGAATTTACAAAAGAAACAAGAGGAACTAATCCGGATGTTGTCGACTCGAAGTACGACAAACGCATTTATGCCAGCATGTTCTTCACCCCGAGTGAATATGGTGACTGGGTATCGGAAGAAAACGGCTGGTACAACGGAACATACTACGGCGGCATTTTCACAATGAACCAGCTATGGGAGGGTAACGCCGCAAAAATGGCAGGTGGAGCCCCTGTATTTACAGTAAGCCAAACCAGCGGCGCTGTAATCGGCAAGTTCCTCCTAAAAAAATACACAGCCTACTTTGTCGCTTCCAGAAGCGCCGATAACATGGCGAATAAAGAAGGTACAGCCAACAATGTGCGTGCTATCCGTTTTGCCGAATCCTTATTGTTGTATGCCGAAGCATGTGCGAAAACCGGAGATACCGGCCAAGCCAACTGGGCGCTGAACGAAATCCGCCAAAGGGGCGGGCTGCCTAAAAAGGATTTCGGACAAGCCGATCTGATGAAAGAGATTGAACATCAATGCCTGCTCGAATTCTTCGGTGAAGGACACCGCTTCGATGACCTGAAACGCTGGTATACCGCTCCACAAATCAAGATGACATTCAAGGAAAACGATAAGCAGGGCGCCGATAACTTCAGGGAGAAGCACTTCTATTACCCGATCCCTTCCGGAGAATTGAACAATAATACTGCCATGAAACAGAATGATTTATGGAAGTAGTTTAAGAAATCAATAAACAAAGAACTTTTTATGAAAAAGATATATCAATTAGTATGTACGTCATTATTTCTAATCGGAAGTTTCTCCTCTTGTGATGATGGCAGTTTGAGCCATAATGATGTCAATATTCCGGATCCGGTAGAAGAATCGGACGAGGACGACGGTTATTCGTCGGAACCGACTACAAACTCAATACTCAGAATACAAACCGGCACCGATAACCGTCATCAGGAAATTGACGGTTTCGGTTGCTCGTTCGGCTGGATGGAAGCCGTGTATGGCTGTACGCAGCGCGAACAGATCATGGAGGACCTCTATGGCAATAACGGACTGCGTTTCAACATCTACCGTGGTGAAATCGTAGCGAGATCTTTGCAAAGCGACGGAAGTTTCAACTACCATGAAAACGAAAACTTCCAGTATGCGGCAGACTCGCCCGAGTTGAAAAGACTCTGGGAGACTGACCCCAGATTCAAAGAATATGCGCAGTTGTGGTGCGTAGATCGTACATCGAAAATACGAGACGACATTTACTACTTCTTCTCGGTGTGGACCCCTCCGGTTGTATGGAAAACGGATGGCGGAGATGGAGAAGTTACCGGAGGAAGCGGGTCTTTCAACAGCGAGTACAGCCAGGAGTATGCTGACTTCCTGGCCAGCTTCGGAAAGGCATTCAAGGATAGATTCGGCATCAACGTCTACGGTATTTCCGGTTGGAACGAACCCGATCAGGCTATGGGCGGATGGGACGGCTGTATCTGGGGCAACCAGCAGATGGCCGACTTCACCTGCGACTATCTGCGTCCGGCACTGAACAAAAAAGGACTGAACGATACCAAAATCATCTATGGCGAACTACCTTGGTGGACGAATGCCATCACATGGGTCGAACAATCGTTAAATAACAAACCTGAACTCGTAGACGCAGGCATCGTAGCTGCCGGACACGGTTACTCTACCGTAGCCCAAAATATCAAACCAATGCAGGCTGCCGAAGACAAGGGCGTGCACGTATGGCAGACAGA
Organism: Tannerellaceae bacterium; assembly: GCA_031264865.1. Taxonomy (GTDB): domain Bacteria; phylum Bacteroidota; class Bacteroidia; order Bacteroidales; family Tannerellaceae; genus DFXE01. Next base: position 5,654 of record JAISDJ010000328.1, read on the forward strand.
AACTTGTGACGACAAGTCGCGCGACGAGACTTGGAACGACGCCATGAAATGGGCGCAGAACTATCAGGGATATTTGATGGATGCACGTGTCAATGCCATCGTCTGGTGGGCAGGTGCACGCTTCTGTACCTCAACCGGAGAAAATCTTCTTCAAACCAACACGTGGGACTTCAGTACCTCTTACTATCGTGTAGACCGCTACTACTCTATCGGACAATTCTCGCGCTACATCCCCCGCGGTTCTTATCGTATGGATGTAGAAAAGATTTCCGGTAAGGATGCCACAGACAAGCTTCCGGGAGAGTTGACTGCTTCCGCCTACATCAAAGACGATACATATACGATTGTATTGGTAAACAACTCCAAAACCAAAGCATTCGATGCATTGCTGGAAATAGAAGGGAAAATGTTCGGTTCTATGATCTCATATACTTCCAGTTCCAGCGTGAAATGGTTACGCAAAAAACTGAACCCGTCTCTAAGCGGCAAGCGTGCAGTAACTGTACCTAAATATAGTGTAGTGACTATCACCGGAAAATTCAAGGAAAAAGGAACTCAGACTGATAACTAAACATAAGTAACGTTTCAAACACCATCGATGAAGCTTCTGTAAAGCCTGTGTCCGACCTGCGTATCGACAAGGAAGAAGAAGGATGGTACCGGATAAGTTTCATGGCGGAAAGGAAATCGACAAGATCATATATAGTCGCTAAACAATAATCCGTTTTCCTGTAAAAAAACGGCTCTATTTTCGAATGGTGATACCTTCGTGAAAGGGCTGTTTTTTTCGTTATAAAATAATAATAATAATAATAATCAACTAATAAATCCCTAAAAGTTTTTAGTAATAAACTAAAAATACATTGAAATGAACGAGCTTTTTAAAAAACGACTTACGGCTGTAAATGCAGAATATGAGCAATTGGTATCAATGAAAAATGAACCCGTATTGCCCGGAAACGGTATATTCGAACGATATAAAAATCCTGTATTAACAGCAGGTCATGCTCCGGTATTCTGGCGCTATGATATGAATCCCGAAACCAATCCGTACTTTATGGAGCGTTTCGGAATCAACGGCACATTCAACGCAGGGGCTATCAAATGGAACGGAAAATATATTTTGGCCGTACGTGTAGAAGGAAATGACCGTAAATCTTTTTTTGCTATTGCCGAAAGTCCGGATGGCATCGATAATTTCCGTTTCTGGGATTATCCCATCATCATGCCCGAAACGGATAGTCCTGATACAAACGTTTATGATATGCGCTTAACGGCTCATCAGGATGGTTGGGTATATGGAGTGTTCTGTTCCGAACGGAAAGATCCGGATGCTCCTACCGGAGATTTATCGTCTGCTGTTGCAGCAGCAGGTATTGCCCGTACAAAAGATTTAATCAATTGGGAACGCCTTCCCGACATTAAAACAAAAAGCCAGCAACGCAATGTTGTCCTTCATCCTGAATTTGTAAATGATAAATATGCCCTTTACACTCGTCCTCAGGATGGCTTTATCGATGCCGGAAATGGCGGTGGAATAGGTTGGGCTCTGATCGACGATATAACCAATGCGGAAGTAAGGGAAGAAAAAATTATTAATTTCCGTTATTACCACACAATTAAAGAGTTGAAAAACGGCGAGGGACCACATCCTATAAAAACACCTGAAGGCTGGCTGCATTTGGCACATGGAGTTCGTGCGTGTGCTGCCGGATTAAGATATGTTCTATATCTTTATGTCACTGATCTGGAACAACCCGGGAAATTAATTGCCGAACCGGCCGGATACTTGATGGCTCCAATCGGAGAAGAACGCGTGGGAGATGTATCTAATGTATTGTTTACCAATGGCTGGATTGCCGATGATGATGGAACAGTATATCTTTACTATGCATCGTGCGATACCCGCATGCATGTTGCAGTATCCTCAGTAGACCGTCTGTTGGACTATTGCTTCAATACTGCTCCTGACGGTTATCGCTCAGCTACATCGGTAGAGACGTTAACGGATATAATAAAGAAAAATCTGGAACAGAATGAAGTGCCGGTAACAGCTTGTCCGGCTTCAAATTGATAAAAGATTATAACATAAAACCCGTTGGCGGAATTAAGCCAAAGCATGCTTCACATATCCAACGGGCCTATTATTTGGTTTGTTTATGTATTGTAAAACGGTGACAGTTGTTATCTTAGCTGATATGCGGGAGAAAATTCCATCGGTATCTTTAGCATAATTCCTCAGCAGCATAAACCGATTGTCTAATTGAGAGAATAACTTTTTTAGGGAAATTATTCTCTGATACTCAAATCTTCATCATACTCCTTATCTTCTTGATTATTTATGTATTCCATGATGACTTCATCCGGTATATTTCCCGATGTGCCTACAAAGTAACCCATACCCCACAAATGACGACCCCAAACCTTCTTGGATAACGACTTACTATTTATACTAAACTCTTCGCCTTAAGGCGAGGGATTTTTCCAGAGATTGATACATCAAATAGCACAAAGCCCGTCCTAAACTAATAGAACGGGCTTTTGCTTTAAAACGGCGGCAACCTACTCTCCCACATGTACGCAGTACCATCGGCACGACCGGGCTTAACTTCTCTGTTCGG
>JAISDJ010000045.1 GCA_031264865.1 Tannerellaceae bacterium
CTTGGAGATAAATTGACCGCCTTTGCACCTAATACGACAGGCATACCCTACAAGAAAGGGACTAAAGAAATGGGCATGGAAATTATCAAGCAAATGTATGATATTGGTTGTTTATGCGATCATGCAGATAACGCAGAGGTCATTTCTGCCGTATTTTCATCATTCGCCGACACGGAAATACAGTACAGAGGAAATGCGTGTACGGCTTCGGACGTGCTTGACGATGTTATTGATAACTCGTTAGAGATATGCCTGCGCGGTAATTACGGTAAAGCCAATTTCGAGATTCTTTCCAAAGGTATATTACAAGTGAAAGGCTTTATTTATTCGGAATCATTTCATCTTGATAGGGCTATTACTTATGCGGCAAAAGCAGCATATATGGCAGCCATAATAAAATATGAGCAAAAGGAGATTAGAAAATTCGATGAGGCAAGAATACAAGAAATGAAAGATTGGCTGATAAAAGAGCCTATAAGCACCAAATTGAACAAGTTGAAAAAATCTAACGCAGAAGCATTCTTTTATCTGTATCAACTATCGGAAATACAACGTAGAAGTTCAGACAATTTATTCAAAATTAAATAAGTATGAAATTTAGCGAGCGAAGTTTCCCCATACTACATACTCTAAAATATTCCAATATGATGGATGCTAAAAATCAGATTGGAGTATATGATTGTGATTTAGGAAGTTTAGAACTATTAAAGCCAGAAATGCCTAAAATGTGGATTAAATACAGAGAATACTTTATTCATGAAATAAATTATATTTCTAAAGCATTTTGGGAAGCTTTTATGTCTTCACAAAAAAGTTTTATCGGTATGAAACTTGATGAGATCGTCTCCGGAACATTATTACTACCGTATGAACACGCGGCAATATGTTATTATATAGATATGCCTAATAATAACTATAAACTTCTCGAAGTGAGATTTGATAATCAGCTACATATGCTGGCAAATTCCGATTCAGAATATGGATTTGAAACCGAATATATCAAACAACCGGAAGGCGAGTTGGTTGAAAATGCTTTTGCAATAGTTGTCGGCTTTCACTTGTTCAAAAAATACGCGAAAGTCGAAATTAAGGAAGTGGCACACAATTCAAAAGTTACAGATAAGCTTCAACAAAATAAAGAATTGTTAAAAATCATCAATGAATCGTCATTTAATATCACATTAATGGATTCTACGTGGTTTACGACAATCGTCCGTAATGAAGGATTCAAAGTAAGAGGTCATTTCCGTTTACAGCCTAAAAAAAATAATGAAGAATGGACTAAAGAACTTATTTATATTGATGAATATCAGAAAAGTGGTTATCACAGGCAGGCAAAAAAGTTGAAAAATGATTTAGAATAAAAAGACAATGGCTGTATATTTTCACAGCCATTGTCTTTTTAATTAGAGTTTTATCCCTTTCTTCTCCACTTTCAGCGGACTACTCCCTGCTGAAGCAATTACAAGCCTGTCGCCCATTATCTCTTTTACATCCTTTAGTGTACCTAGTATTTGTGCATCCTGATTTTTGACTGCTTCCTTTTTTGCAGGAATACCAGAAACACCATTATCAAGGTTTTTCGACTGTCCTTCGCTTTGCTCGATTGGTTTAAGCGAGAGTTGGATTTCACGGTCTAATTTTATCAGGTCGTCTTTCAGGGCTTTCAATTCCGGTTCTTTCCGCCAACTGCTTTCAACCACTTCTTTAAGTATGGGAATATCCTTTTCTAACTTCTGATTATCGGACTGGTATCTCTCCGATAATTTAGGCATGGTATCGAGAGCGTTCAGGAAATTTTGTGCTGCCGTCTTCGGATCGGAAGCCATTACCCCGTGATTGTAGTTATACAAAATATCACCCTCTCCTTTGACAAAAAAGCGGTTTTGAATCACATCAAAGCCGTCTTTGTTGGTGGTTTCGGACTTAACCATTAAATCGAAGCCATACAGGGAGCCAATTTTCTCATGCAACCCATAGGTACGGGCTTTCTCTGAAATTTCATTCAGTTTTGCTCCGACTTCTTTCGGGTTACTCCCTTGCAATCCTTCCAACTGAACGGGATTGAGCCGAGTTACGCCGTCAGGCTGAAACTTGATACGTGAATTGAATGCTTCCATATCTTTGGATATACGGCTGATAAAACCGTTGTTCTTCTCCACGTTCTCCATAATGTTTTCCAACTTGTAGCGTGAGGAAGATTTGCCACGCATAAACGCCTGTCGTTCCGATTCGAGGGAGGCAATCTTCTTTTCCAAACGTGCCTTTTCCAATAATTCAGTATTACCGGAAAGAATGGCCACGTACTCGGAAAAGTTCATGCCCCCCTTTTCATCCATACTACCCTCGTCAATGGTACGGCTTCCCAGTGAATTGTTCTTCAACTGACGAATGAAAAGCTGCTTGTTATGCAGTAGCCCGAATTTGTAGGCATCTAACGACTTCTCAACAGCATAAATAAGAACATCCACTTTATTATCGGCATACAGTTTAGCTATATCGTTACCTTTGCGAATGCCCCGACCATCTCGTTGTTCAAGGTCTGACGGTCGCCAAGGCGCATCCAAATGATGAATGGCAACACATCGTTTCTGGGCGTTTACGCCCGTCCCCAACATTTCGGTAGAGCCGAACAGGACGCGGGTTTTTCCGCCGTTCATATCGGCTATCATCGTCTTTCGGGCTTTATCCGTTTTGGCTTCCTGAATAAAGCGTATTTCGTGTGCGGGGATTCCGTAGTCTTCTATCAGTTTACGCTTTATCTCGGAGCATGGATTCCATTCGCCGGGCTTGTACGTTCCTAAATCGGAGAAAACGAACTGTGTGCCTTTGTGTTTGTCATATTTTTTGTAGTAGTCCGATACCATTTTGGCAACGTGGGAAGCCTTGTTGTCCACATGGTCGCCGTATTTGACCGGATCAATCAAGCGCATATCAAGCGACATTTTACGGGCATAGTCCGTAGCGATTAACATTTTAGCCTTTTCTTCTTTCTCTGATAAAGGCGCACGTCCCAATACTTCGCCTTTCCCTGTTTTGGCAAACTCTACCAATTTTTGTATGAACTCCTGTTGCTCGGGAGTGGGTGGAATATTGTGCAGAATTTCATTCTTTACAGGTCGGTCGATACCAATATCCTCCGCAGAACGATAGTCGGTTATTTCCGCATAAAATGCCGCCAATTCGGGTACTTTGATGAAATACCGGAAGCGTTCTTTCTGTACAATTTCGTTCGTTACCGAAAATTCATAGTCTATCGACTTTTTGGCGAAAATAGCTGCCCATGCGTCAAAGGTGGT
>JAISDJ010000058.1 GCA_031264865.1 Tannerellaceae bacterium
TAACGCTTACAAAATTGGGTATTAAACCAGATGGTATTATAAACTTCCTATCGAACGAGCTTCCGTTCAAACAACGGCAGCGCTAAAGATACTGCGGGGCTTGCCCCGCGGAGGCTCATCCAGACTTAACCGGAAGGAAAAGACCCTTCGTTGAACGGGTATATATCTTATGAAAGGAGGACCTGCGGTATGGAACAGAAAAAACAGAATGGGCTGACAAAACTCAAGAAGATCAACATGGTTAACGCAGAAAAAAACGCTGCAAGAACGATGGCAACGTGTTGGTGCCATTGTACTTGCGGGGAATATCCCAACACTGACAACAATGCATTTGGTGCTACACATAGTAACATCATGTACGCTTTAGGTGGCTAAAAAGAACTGTTCATACATTGCTTCATCTTGAAGCAATGTATGTGATTTTTTCCGCATGAGCAAACAAACTTATGGAGATAAACGATGAATATAATAAAAGACTTATGCAAAATAATAGATTGCAATGTATCGAAATTTCTTTATAATGGATTCGACAACACCTTAACAGAGTTGGATAGTATATTACAAAAATCCCTAAATGATAAGAACGGCATATACTTCAATGAATGCTTAACAAATGTATTTTGCGAGTATGATATAGATGATATAAAATTAAAATTAAATAACAGGCTTAGCCATGCGGTTATAGGCCTTACTGATAATTGCAATTTACGCTGCAAGTATTGCGGCTATCAAGACACACGTTACAAAAAGAGTAATTCACTAAAAGATATGGATGAGCTCACGCTTAAAAGCGCTTTAGACTTTATCATCTCTCACTCTATAGATTCTTATGAGACAACAATTACATTCTATGGAGGAGAATCTTTATTGCGTTTTGATTTAATCAAATTTACAATAGAATATTTGGAAGATAAAAATTATAGAGGTCATAAATATGATTATCATATAACTACAAATGGCACGCTCCTTGATTTGGAAGTAATTAATTATCTTGCGAGTAAAGACGTTAAATGTGCTGTCAGTCTTGACGGACCTGTTTTCATCAATGATAGATATCGTGTTTATAAGGGGGGTAATCCATCTTATGTCGATGTTATAAAAAACTTAAAAAATATCGCCAGGTTCTTTCCAAAATATTACGAGAATAATATTGATTTTCAAGCCGTTGTTTCTCCGCCGTATGACCGTTCTATTCCAAAAGATTATTTTGAAAAAAGCAGGGTACGGTTTATTAATGTTACGATTGGAGATTATTTTAGCAAGCTGCTCAAAAATGAATATGGTTTAGCGTTGAATGGCTTAGAGATTAAAAAAGCTATGCCTCTGTATATGGGTGATATGAGCAAGGATGAACTTATAAAAAACAGGGTCTACATAAGCAGCCTGAAGAAATATATGAATATAGGAGAAAAACATATTGGAAATTCAATCTTTCCTTCTGGTTTTTGCGTTCCTTTAGTAAAGCGAATATTCATTACGGCGGATGGCAAGATAGTTCTTTGTGAGCGGGTTGACGAAGACAATCCGCTTTTTCAATTGGGTGATGTGGCCGCAGGATATGATTTTGAAAAGATAAACCTTTTATATAAAAACGTAAATAGCATATTGGCTAAAAATTGCAATAAGTGTTGGGCATTCAGATTTTGTAATGCCTGCTTTGCAAGTTTAAATTTGGTAAAGTATAATGGCGATTTCTGTAAATTGATTAGATATGAAATCGAACAAGACCTAATAAACTTTTTAGAGTTCAAGTTCAATAACAAAAGGTTTGTTGAGATTATGCAGGCAATTTCAATAGGATGATTGGGAGGAAAACGAATGAATTTTAACGATTATTTACAGAATTATTCTGGATATGGTGTTACGGTTACTATAATTGATACAGGAGTTATGTTTGACAGAGAAAACACAGTCCACTATAGATACGAAAATGGTTCGATAATAAACGGCAACGCCATGAGTTATAATTCTAATCATGGTTCAGTCTGTGCTGAAACAATTTTACATTTAGCGCCTCATGTGAAGCTAAATGATATTTGCGTAGAAGAGAATGGCACTATAACTGAAAATGCCTTGATTTGTGCTTTAAATTTCGCTAATTTTACCCTCAAAAGCGGCATAATATGTATCTGTTTAGCTTTAGATGAGTATTCCGTCAGACTTGTAGAGATTTTGGAAAAAATTGAAAAAACATTTATTTTTGCATCCGGCCGTAAAAAAATGGTGTCGTATCCAGCGGATTTAAGCAATGTAATAAAAGTTTACTATGACAATGAAGTTAGCGGGGTTAAGGTTGTTTCTGAAAATGCTATTGCCGTCAATTTTGAAGAAATAAAAAGCAGCAGTTTAGCTTGTGCTTATATATCAGGGCTTTTCTCTGTCATAATGGAGGCTAAAGCTTTATGGCAATTCGATGAAATAAAAAAATGGATGTTTCCTGATATAGAAAAGCCTATTCTTGAAAAAACATTGATTTTACCCGAAAAATTTACCGCCCTTTTCCCGATTAAATACCTTGAGTATAAGGACAAATTCATTGATAGTCTTTTAGGTTATTACGATGATAACATGATTATGCGTGATTTTAACGGCGTTCAACTTTTAGAAAGTTATAAAACTGTATGCGTTAATTCAGATGAGCGCCAAAAAATAATTGCGTCAAAAACTGCCGGCGATTATTTTGCTGGCAATTTTATTAATGGCACGCAAGACAATAAAATTCAGTTACAAAGTCATTACGCCATTGAAAGTGATTATATTTGCGATATAACACAACCAATAATTGCCTTGGCATCATTCGGATATGGCGCTTCAAAATTCGATCTGCAGCTAAAGATCTATAATAATATATCTAAACTGGGCTACAATGTAAAATGCTCGACATATAACCCAATGGGAATTCTGTTTAAGGATTTCACTGTTTTTGAATATCCCGAAGAAATTATATGTCCTAAACTTATATATTCAATCAATAAATCTATTTATGAATCATCTATAACTGATGATACAGATATATTTATATTGAATGTTGGAGGAAGTATAAGAGCGATAAACTATCAAAACCGTTATGATATGGGAATGCTTTTTGAGTCTTACATGAAAGCATTTAGAATTGATGTTGTATTATTATGTGTTAATATTAATGTTTCGATTGATACATTAATATTTGAAATTGAAAGATTGAAAGCGGCAGAAATTGCTGAAATCATAGTTGTTGTTTCCGATAATGAATATGATAATTCAACATATGAGCGGGCAGGAGGGATGAGATATTTTAAATGTAGTCTTGATAAACAAGAGGCTTACGCTGAAAAACTGAAAGAGAAATATTGTTCTAATTTGGTTCATATGCTTAATGATTTTGATTCAATAGATGTTGTTGAAGCTATGACTAAGAAATTTACTTAATTGACAACTCTGTTGAAAACAAGTGGATTAAAAGGATATGGAAATAAAAATAATTCTAATGTTTTTTAAAAAGACATTGAAACGCGGAAAATAAATTGGAAAAGTAAATTTATTGGAATGACATATAAAAACAAAATGCAACGGTACATAACAGGCCTAAGTGCGACAACTTGTGTAATCGTGTGCCATAGTGTGCGAGCATGTGAATATCTTATTATGCCATAAGGACTTACGTCAAGCCCTTTGTGCGATAGGGTTTGATGGTATGCCCTGGTGATGGTTTTATCTTAGGATAAGGACGAAGGGGCCAGCGGAGTAGACCGGAATGGAGCGTAGCGGAATGAGGACTATGGAGCGCGGCCCTTCAACCTTTAGAGGTGGCTATTACCTGTTCGGGCCTACGCTGTGTTGTTATATCCGAAGGACACGCTTTCGCGTGCCGGGATCGAGCGGGGGGCGCCCGAAAGGGCACGCGAGAGCGTGTTTTGGGGATCCGGTAACGCGGCGATCCCCCAATTAAGGCTCATACAGGAGTGGGGGTAACGGAGTCGACCGGAACGGAGGGGCGCAGCCCCGAAGTGAGGACTACGGAGTTAGGGGGCGCCCGAAAGGGCACGCGAGAGCGTGTTTTGGGGATCTGGTAGCGTGGCGATCCCCCCGATAAGGCCAATACAGGAGTGGGGACGCCCGCTCAGGCACGCGAGACGTCGAGCGTGTATTGACGATCCGATAACCGGGCGTGGCCCCGGTGATGGTTTTATTTTAGGATAAGGACGAAGGGGCCAGAGGAGTAGACCGGAGCGGAGGGGCGG
>JAISDJ010000082.1 GCA_031264865.1 Tannerellaceae bacterium
CAGTTTGCGTTTAAAGGACGGGATTCCGACAGCGAAGAAACCGTATATGAAACGGAAAGCAACGGTTTACTGACGGTCGAAGCGCAGATAAAAGGCGGGATAGATGGTATCACCCGGTCGCTGTCATACCATACCGAAGACGGATCACCCCTGAAAGGCGGCGCTGCGCTGGATGCCGCAAGCGTCAATCTGAAAGACATCACGCGCTTTTTCCTCACCAGCGAGCGGGAACGCCTGGGGATTAGCTCGGACGATTATCGTTTCTGGACGGATGTACTGACCGAACCCGAAACCGCTCGTTCGCCGGTTGGCAACCTACCCGCCGGTGCAGACCCCCTGTTCAGGGACGCCCCCGCAGGCGACTTCACTCTCCGGGCGGAAAGCCCGCTGATTGACGCCGGCAACAATCAGTCTTATTTAGACATCGTAGACTTATACCTGTCCGAAAGTCAAAAACACATTGCCGGTTCGCGAATTATCGGGGGAACCATTGACATCGGCGCTTATGAATACAACCCGTCGGAAACAGGGAACGCCCTCCTTGCGGACTTGTCGGACGGCATCACCGCATGGACACAGCTGGGCCAACTGTATATCTGTTCAGAAACTCCCGTCGGCATAAGCATTTATACGGCATCAGGCACCCTGATAGGCAAATTGACCCTGAAAGCACACGAAACGGTTATCCTCCATTTGTACTACGGAATTTACATCCTCGTCCCCGACAACGGACATTCCCGGAAAGTAATGGTACGGCGTGAATGACAAGAGGCTAATGCTTGACTACTTTTTAACCAGATATTCTGCAATCTGAACGGCATTCAGGGCGGCGCCTTTTTTGATTTGGTCGCTGACTGTCCAGAATGTTAAGCCGTTTGGATTGGTTAAGTCTTTACGGATACGGCCTACGTAGACGGGATCTTTACCGGCTATGAACAAAGGCATCGGATAATCTTTATTGGCAGGATCATCTTGCAATACAATACCTTCTGCTTCGGTAAACGCCTTGCGGGCTTCTTCTATGCTGATGGGATGTTCTGTTTCTACCCAGGTTGCTTCGCTATGAGCACGTATTACGGGTACACGTATGCACGTTGCACTTACTTCAATATCGGAATGCATAATCTTACGCGTCTCATTATACATCTTCATCTCCTCTTTGGTGTAACCATTGTCTGTGAAAACATCTACTTGAGGAATTAAGTTGTAGGCCAACTGATATGCAAATTTCTCAACGGCAGGTTCTTCTCCCCTTAGAATCTGTTCGTATTGTTTGATCAGTTCGGCCATGGCCGTTGCTCCTGCCCCACTTGCCGCTTGATAAGTAGATACATGCACACGTTTTATATGAGACAGCTTTTCAATGGCTTTTAATGCAACAACCATCTGGATAGTTGTACAATTGGGATTGGCAATAATATTGCGCGGACGGTTTAAGGCATCTTCTGCATTTACTTCGGGCACTACCAAAGGTACATCTTGGTCCATACGGAACGCACTTGAATTGTCTATCATCACAGTCCCATGTTTTGTGATGGTAGGCGCAAATTCAACAGATATACCGGCTCCGGCTGAAACAAAAGCAACATCAATTCCCTTAAAATCGTCATTGTGTTTTAATTCCTTCACGGTGTACTGTTTACCACGGAAGGAATAAACACGTCCGGCACTACGGGATGAACCGAAAAGCACAAGCTCATCCATCGGGAAATTTCGTTCGTCGAGTATGCGTAGGAATTCTTGTCCTACAGCTCCACTCACTCCAACAATAGCTACTTTCATTTTGAGCGCTAATTTATTTGTTTTGTCTATAAGTAATTATATATTTGCACACAATTCGGTCGGCGTGCATTCCGATTGTTGCCAAAATAGTGCGCAAAGATAGATAAATTATTACAAAACCTGTTAACCATGAAGCAGATATTATTGTTTTTCGGACTTTTACTTCCGATTTGTACATTTTCGCAGTTCAAAGAGTCTTTTTCCGGTACTGAAATTACTTCCAGCAATCCTTGGGAGGGTAATGTTGATATGTTTACGATAAACTCTTCAGGACAATTAGAATTTGTTTCTCCTTTAGGTGAAGCAGGAGAGGCATCCCTGTATATCCCTATAAGCTATAGTGGTGATATGATGAGTTGGAAAATAGATGTATCACTAGGTTTTAAAGCCACAAATGCTAATAATGCACGAATTAATGTGTATATGGATGATGATATTCTATATTATATCCAGATAGGAAATAATACGAATCAGATATCCTTATATACGAAAGAGGGTGCTAAGTCGGCTAAATTGTGTATTAAAGGAAGAGAAAGCTTAACTGTCGGAAAATTTACATCCGTTCGCTTAACATTGAAAGATGGGAAATGTTGGACATTATATACCCAGACAAGTGGTGAATCGTCTTATCACGAAGAAGGAAGTTATACAATGAAACATATCCCTGTACAACCCAAGGCGCAAATGCAGATTCTCTGTCGGTATATTAAAAGCCGAATAAGTGATTTTTATTTTGATAATATCGAAGTGTCGGAAGGTATAGCAGAATCTTCACCCGGAGAATCATCCGAAGCGGAACTTGTAAACGTCAAACAACTCAATTCATATGAATTACAATTTGTGTTCAGCTCTCCGGTTGATATTTCGAAAGCTTTTTGCACAATCGACAACTTGGGAGATGCTATTCATATATCTTATGGAAAAGATCAGTCTATTGTAAATGTGAGATTTTCAAATCGTTTGGAAAACGAAACAGACTATTATCTGGAATGGAATAATCTTTTTGATCTAAAAAGTGGAATACGGATTGATCTGGCTTTAGAGATTTATTTCGACAATGAATCTGAAAATCCTGAAAACCCGATAGAAATTGCAGAGCTGGATGCAGAGCCCGGCGAACTAATTTTTAATGAGTTACTTCCCAACCCCTACACAGGAGGAAGTGAATATATTGAGTTGTATAATCGCTCTCGGCGGCGTCTTTCCTTAAATGGATTGGCTATTGCTATCCGCAAGCCCGATGGTTCTTTAAATACTCATTATCCTTTATCCGGCATAGATACGGTTATAGAAGAAGGCGCCTATGTATTATTGTCAAAAGATATTGAAGGTGTCAAACCGTTCTATTTCATCTCTTCTCCTGATGTATTATATGAATTGAAACTACCGGTGCTTGCCAATACATCGGCAACCCTTGTATTATTTCGTGAAATAGACGAAGTGGTAATAGATGAAGTAAGCTATTCTTCCAAATGGCATATCGCTTCCATAAAAGATCAGAAGGGTGTTGCTTTAGAACGAATTGATCCGAATGCCCTTACTCAGGAAATGTCTAATTGGACTTCGGCCACAGCAATTGCCGGCTATGGTACCCCGGGCTATCAAAATTCTCAATATAAAAAAGAGAACAATCCGACAACACATATTGAACCGCCTGTTTTAGCACCCGACGGATTATACTATATTCGATATCAATTGACTCATTCGAACTATCATTGCAGAGCTTATATTTACGATCTAAATGGCCGCCGGATTACCGAGATAGCCAATCATCAATTAATGGGCTTGGAGGGAGAACTTGTATGGAATGGGAAAGGCTCTGATGGAATACATTTGTTAACAGGACTTTATATTATTTATATAGAATTGTATAATTATAATAATGGACAGAGGATAAGATATAAAAAACCATTTTTGATTCAATAAATATCAATATACTTCAATCTGCGCACAGGACTATCATAGGACACTACTGGTATTATTTTTGTCTGTTTTGTTGATTAAAAATAGAAATTGTCTCGTTTAATAACAAAAAAGTTCGATTTTGCAGAAATATTATCTACCTTTAGGGCAAATTACCCTTTTGCTTTTTACACTGGGTACCTTAACTTATATTATTTTAGAGATTGAAGAAGTTTTTTTGTTGTATGGATGCGAAAAACATAAAACAGATTATTAATGGAGGAGAGAATCCTTTTGTAGAATTTAGTAATTGTACAACTGAAATAGTAGATTCGGTGTTCCAGGCAATCTGCTCTTTTTTAAACAAGGAAGGTGGAACACTTATTATTGGTGTACAAGATTTCGGGAAAATCATTGGTGTGGCAAGTCTGTATCGGGAGAACATGATGAATAAGATTCGTTACACATTGGAAAATGAATTTTCTCCGGTAGTATCATTAACCCCGGAAGTAGTAGATTTGGATGGTAGGACGGTTATCTGTATTACGATACCTCCAGGTCGGGATGTACAACGATATCGGGGGAAAATATACGATCGGTTTGGGAGTGAAATAAGTGATGTCAGCTATAGTTATAATTTAATTGAAAATATTTATTTAAGAAAAAAACAAGAATCGTCGGAAAATATTGTTTGTCCTTTCTTGCGAATGCATGATTTCGACGAGTCTACTTTCCGAAAGATGCGGTATTATATTTCGGCTGCGAATCCGGATCATCCCTGGCTCGATCTTACGGATGAGGAAATATTACACGCAAACGGCTTTTGGCGTAAAGATCCTTTAAGCAATAATAAAGAGGGTTTTGTATTGGCGGCCGTCTTACTCTTTGGGAAAGAAGCCACTATCCAGAATTGTTGCCCGTCTACCCATCGTACAGATGCGATTTATCGGAATATCAGCTATAACAAATATATACAACCTTCTTCCAATTATCCCGAAAATAAGTATGACAACAGGGATATCATCTTTTCTAATCTGATTGATTCATATCTGAGGTTGATATCCTTTGTGAAACGCAATTTGCCGGATAGAGTGTTAGAACTGGATGGTAAAACGGTTGATGTACGTAAAAAGGTATTCAAAGAGGTGGTGGCAAATATGTTAGTGCATAGGGAATATACACACAAATATCCGTCACGGTTCTTGATCTTTTCCGATAAAGTCATTACGGAAAATGGAACAAGGACTTATCCAAATGGAACAACGACATCAAATACTTCTGAACCTTATACGAAAAACCCACTTATAACAAGCGTATTTCAGGAGATGAAATGGATGGGAGAATCGGGTTCGGGAATGCAGGAGATCAGAAAGCATGCTCCTCTATATGACAAATCGTATGAAATAGAGGTACAAAATGGAGAAAAGTTCGTTTTTTCTATAACATATGGAAAAGCAGAGGGGCTTACAGCCTTTGAGAGGGTAGATAAACCCAAGGAAGAGACGCCCAGACCTTCTGAAAAAAAACAAGATATCACAAAAGAATGGCCGGTTTATTATTCGAAATTATCGGAAGCTTGCCCTGGCATTGACATATCATATGTAGAAAAAGCGGAAAGTATTTTAGAAGCTTGTGTAAAGCCACAACCCATACAAGATATGATGCAAATGGTAAAGCAGTCGAACCGGACTCGTTTCAGGCAGAATATTATCAGGCCTTTGCTTGAAGAAGGATTATTGGCAATGCGTATACCAACAAAACCTTCAAGCCCTTTGCAAAAATATTTTACTACCGAGAAAGGTAAGGCTTTATTATGAATATCTTGGATATGAAAAAAATAAAATCCCTGCTTTTTGCACTGTTAGTTGCCTCTTCTTTAGCAGCTCAACCAAACAATAGCAAGTTAACGGATGAAGAGAAATATCTTGACGCCATGCATCATTACATCACTTCCGAAAAATTACTTGGTTATGTAAAACAATTGTCGGATTCTTCTTTACAAGGACGTTTGGCAGGTTCTCCCGGAATGGAAAAAGCCGTCGGGATAGTAAGGGGTTATTTTGAAGAATGGGATCTAATTCCGGGAGGAAATAACGGTAGTTATCTACAAGAATATCCACATCCTTGTGTGGAAATAAAGGCAGGCAGCACCATGTCTATCCTTTTTCCTACGCCAGCAGGAAAGAAAGACGTTGTATGGATTACGAAAGAATATCCCTGGGCGGATGGATGGTTTGCCGGAAATAATTCGGGAAACGGAGAAGTAACTGCTGATATTGTATATGCCGGATTTGGCGTCTCTGCGCCTGAATTGGGTTACGATGATTATAAAGGAATAAATGTAAAAGGAAAAATTGTCTTAATTGAAGGAGAAACACCTAACCTTAGCAAACATCCCGATACAATTGCTATGTGGTATCGGCATACCTTACACCAAACAAAATTGGCGAATGCCGCTTCACATGGTGCCGTAGGGATGTTATATAAATGGGTACCCGGCCCGAATGCTTTATATAATCCTGATTTTATCTATTGCCATATCACGGAGCCTGTGATGGAAGATATTTTTCTGGGAACGGGAAAAACCTATAAAGAAACAAGCAAAAGAATATATGAAACGAAACAGCCTGCTTCATTTGAGACCGGAAAAAAAGCGCATATAAAAATGGTTTCTACGTATAACCCAGATGCAACAGGAAAAAATATTTTTGGAATTATAAAGGGAAGCGATCCGAATTTAGCCGATGAATATATAATGATCTCAGCTCATTTGGATCATTTGGGGATGCTCCCCTGGCATATTGAAGGAGCAAACGACAACAACGCCTCTTCTGCGGCGCTGCTTGGTGTAGCAGAGGCATTGTCTAAAGCAACAATCAAACCTAAACGGAGTATTGTCTTTATGAGTGTAGACGGAGAAGAAGCCGGGTTAACCGGTAGTACGTTTTATACACAATATCCTGTTTTGCCGAAGGACAAAGTGGTAGCCATCTTAAATCTTGAACAGATGGGAGCGGGCGATAGGTTGGCTGCCGGTTACGGATATACCGTTCCGGGTTTAGCGTCTTTTTTGGAAAAGGCAAATCGCTCTTATGTACATCGCCGCTTAATTATGCAAGAAGATACATACCTGACAAGACCACGTACGGATGGGGCTGTTTTTAAGAAAGCGGGTTATCCTTGTGCAGACCTTCGTGCTATTGGAGGTGGTTATTATCACCATCCAAAGGATAATGTAGAATCTATTAATCCCGAAATTCTTCAATCGGCAACCGAATGGTTGTATTGGACAACCATTCTCATTGCAAATGAAGAGTCTCTGGATTTATCGGGTTTTTTAAAGTAAAATTAAGTCGATAAGAAAGAAAAGAATGAGTAACGAAATAAGTATTGATTACCGAAAATTAGCCAACTCCTCCGACGTCTTATTGGCTAAGATAGAAAAAACGTATGTAAGCTCTTTCCCTGAAGTAGAACGAAGGAGTCTATCTCTTTTCAAAGAATTACTCGACAAAGAGCCTAAATTCAATGTATATGCTCTTTTAAATAATGATAAATATATCGGTTTTATTACCGAATGGGTATTTGATGTATTTGTTTATGTTGAACATTTTGCTATCGACGAAACCGCTCGTAACGAAGGATTCGGCGCTACAACCATGAAGCAATTTATAGAACAGGCAACACATCCGATCGTTTTGGAAGTAGAATTACCCACAGACGAATTAAGTAGGCGAAGAATAAGTTTCTATGAACGATTAGGTTTTATAATAGACAACCATGCCTACCAACAGCCACCTTATAATAAAGGAGGATCATGGCTCCCAATGCAGTTAATGACATATGGCCAAGTAAATTTGGAAAAGAGTTTTGATTATATCAAAACCCATATATATAAAGATGTATATAAGGTGATTGACGACAAATAAAAAACCGCCCCAATTATGAGACGGCTTTTTTATTTATATAAAACCAAGTTATTAATTCACACGAGGCTGTGCGGAATAACTGATCTTTAGTGCATAGGCTTCACGAAGAGCTTGTTTCACATCTGAGATAACCCCCATTTTCGTTCCTTTGTCAGCTTTAATAGACACGGTCATAAATGGTTGGTCTTCTTCTTTCATACTTGATTTTTCCTGTGCGATATAATCCTGTATCTCGTTGATTTCAGCAAACTGGTCGTTCAACTGAAGACGTGTTTCAGAACCCATCTTATTTCTAAACTCCTGCGATGGTTCACCTACATAAAGGAATGTAACAAGTGATTTCTTTTCCAACTTTTGAAGTTCTGTAGCTTGTGGAGCTCTAAAAACTACTTTAAGAGTTACCTCGCGCATCGTTGTTACCATCATGATAAAGAACAAGAATGCAAATACTAAGTCAGGTAATGAAGAAGTATTTAATTCTGGCATCTCACGTCCGCCGGTTTTATTAAACTTTCCCATTATTTTTCCCCTCCATAATTTTTAGGTTCTGCTTCCGATATCTTTTGAGGATATATCAATTGCACAGACTTTTGTTGTTCTTCATCCAACTCAGCGAATACTTTACCAAATTTCTTTCTGGAAATATCATCTCTCAGTTCATTATAAGCTGCTGCCAATTCATTCTGAACATTGACATAGGCCTGATACTCTGTTCCACGGTCATTTTGTAAAGAGATAACATGATTTTTAGTTACCATCATTTCACCAAAATAGGGTACATCCACTGGAATCTTCTCAGGTTTATGCTCATCATTATACGTATTATCAATAAATTCCTTCACCTTATCTTTCAATTCCCTTATCTCGATGTATTCATCATTACAGAGAATCTGATTGTTCGTGTTAATCAGCACAACCATAATGTTTCTCTTTTTAATGTCGAGATCCGTCTTTTTCTGATCTTTAGGAACAGGAGGAGGCAACCTTCTCGGAAGCCCTTTATCCGTATCCATTGAAGAGGTCATAAGGAAGAAAAGAAGCAACATGAAAGCGATATCCGCAGATGATGTGGCATTAATTCCAGGCGCTTTTCTTTTTTTACTACCCATATTACATTTCTTTTTTATTACTTACTCATAATTCTTTTTACACTACCACCTACGATTGCAAGAACAACCAATGCAGTAAGGATATAGGTGGAATATAGCCACATATCAGTTATTTTCAACCAAAAAGGAACATTGTAAGCTTGTGCTTCCGAGTTTAATACATTTACCGGTGTTGTGCCTCCGAATGTGTAGGTAAGAAATAACATCGCAAAGAACAACACAAGAACTACTAATCCCATAACACCGCCTTTGGGGTTATTCTTAAAAGAAGATGCAAACTGCCAAGCGCCAAGTATAACACCTGCAAATGCAGTGACTCCGAATAATATATATTGCCAGTAAAGCAATAGATCTACATATACCGGATTCCACAGTTCACCTTTATAGGGTTCATTGTCTCCACCGAAGAAGAACAATCCTAATACTATCAATGTAATAACAGTACAAAGGATTAGAACCCAACTTGAGATTTTTCTTATTTTAGTTACAGCCATTGTCTGAATTATTTTTTAAATTTTACATAGTATTTAATGGCTGCGTCTACTAATGTAATGGAAGCGTCTTCCATTTTGTTCAGGATACCTTCCAATTTACTTAATAGATAGTTGTAAAATACCTGAAGGATTAATGCTACGATAAGACCGAAGATAGTTGTAATCAAGGCCACTTTCATACCACCGGCAACAACCGTTGGGCTGATATCACCTACTTGTTCGATTTTATCGAACGCCATTACCATACCTACTACCGTTCCTAAGAACCCTAATGACGGAGCCATCGCAATAAACAATGTTACCCATGATAAGTTCTTTTCAAGCAAACCACTTTGTACACCACCATAAGAAACGATTGATTTTTCAACGATATCAACGCCTTGATCAAGTCTCATCAAACCTTGATAAGCAATAGAGGCAATAGGGCCTCTTGTATCGCGGGCAATAGCTTTTGCTCCTTCTACATCTCCTTTGTCTAAAGCATCTTCGATACCTTTCAATAGTTTCGTAGGATCAATGTCTGCTAGGTTCAGATATATGATTCTTTCTAAACAGAAGGCCAACCCAAGTACCAAGGTAATAGCAACCAAACTCATAAAGTCGGCACTACCTTCAATAAACTTTGTTTTCAACTCCTGGTGAAAACCACCACTCTCAACAACGGCTTCCTGAGCGAATACTAAAGTAGAAGTTCCAAAGGCACATAAAATCAGAAATGCTTTTGCAAATAACTTTTTCATTGTGTGTTTAATTTTTAAGATTAATAATTCTCTTTTTTTTGTTTTTATTCTATTGTTTGTTTATAATTCATGGTATTTAAGCGGAGAGAGCGGGATTCGAACCCGCGATACGCTTTAGGCGTATACACGCTTTCCAGGCGTGCCTCTTCAACCACTCGAGCATCTCTCCCAATGAGCACCGTCTCCATACAAAACGAGCGCAAATTACGAAAAAATTCACAACCGCAAACGTTTCAGCTCACAAATCTAAAGTTTTTGCTTTATATATGCGCAATATGGATGGGATAATTTTCTGTATCATCATGATTTTATCTCATTAGATGGCTTTAGTTACCCTATTAAATAGTTTTAATGCATTTTTCCGGGTGATAAAAACAGCGTCTTCAATATTTACATTATATATTGCAGCTATCTTTTCGGCTGTTTTCCAAATGTAAGTCGGTTCATTCCTCTTTCCTCTATATGGTACGGGTGATAGATAAGGCGCATCCGTCTCTAATACGATATCTTCAATTGTTGCTTGTTGCAAGATGTCTGCTAACCCGGAATTTTTGAATGTTACAACCCCATTGATCCCTAATTTGAAGTTTTTTAATTGCTTAATTTTATCCAAATCACTTTTTGTTCCCGAAAAGCTATGAAAAACGCCTTTAAGCTTATCCGAACCTACTTTACTTATACATTCAAATACTTCGGGAAAGGCTTCACGCGTATGAATCGCAACCGGCAAATCGAGTTCGATACTCCATTGTAATTGCTTTTCAAATACTTCTTTCTGTTCATGTAAGAATGTTTTATCCCAATAGAGATCAATCCCGATTTCTCCAATAGCACAATAGCTTCGTTTGGTTAACCAATTTTCTATTTCTTTTAATTGAGCCGTATAATCTTTTTTCACGCTTGTAGGATGTAAGCCCATCATTGGATAAGCAAAATCGGGTTGGCGATTACATAATTGGTGCATTGCTTCAATTGTTGTTACATCTACATTGGGCAGAAGGATTGTATCAATGCCTGAAGTAAGCGCTTCGTCAACTAAATTATCCCGGTCGGCGTCAAATTCTTCCAGATATAAATGACAGTGTGTATCAATTATCTTCATCTGTTAAGACTCCCTGTACAAAAGCATATTACTAACTTCTTTTAATACGCTTAACTTTTCTTCAGGAACATTTAGGCATGAAAAGTGAGCTAAGGCCTTGTTGTAATAATCTTGTATTTTTGATTCCGTCATTTCTTTTAATCCTAATTCATTATATATCTCTTTGAAAGTTTCAATCTTTTCTGTTGGTTCGAATTCCTCTTTTGCAAGCCATTGGTGAAGTTCTCTTTGTTGTTCGGGAGAAGCTTTTTTCAAAGCGTTTATAAGCAAAAATGTCTTCTTATTACATAATATATCTCCCCCTATATTTTTACCAAACGTATCAGGGTCTCCATAAACATCCAATAAATCGTCTTTCAACTGAAATGCTAATCCTATATTAAGGCCGTATTGATAAAGATGTGCTGCATCGTGTTTCGATGCGCCACCTACAATAGCTCCCATTTTTAAACCGCAAGCAAGTAATACAGCAGTCTTAAGACGTATCATTTCAATATATTCCACTTCGCTGACATCTGATCTTGATTCAAACTCCATATCATACTGTTGCCCTCCACAAATCTCTAAAGCAGTTGTTGTAAATAGGTCGATCAATTCTTTTAGAAATTCCGGTTTACTATCTGCAATTATTTTATAGGATGCTATTACCATGGCATCTCCTGATAATATCGCCGTATTGGCATTCCATATTTTATGAACGGTAGGATTATTTCTTCTTTTATCTGCTTGGTCCATTAAATCGTCATGCAGTAGCGTGAAGTTGTGGAATACTTCGAGGCTCAGCGCCGGAGCAATCGCGTCATCTATATCATCTTTGTAGATATTACATGCAATTAAAGTAAGCGCCGGGCGAACCCGTTTACCTCCTAATGAAAGAATATATTCAATGGGAATATATAACGTATTTGGAGAATAATTAAAATGAAGGCGGGATACCTCATGTTCTATGCGTTGGAGTATTTCGTCAAATGATAACATGGCTGATTAAATTAATACAAAAAAGGCTGCCTGTTTCAGCAGCCTTTAAGAATACTATCAAATTGATTTACTGTAATCTGAATGTGATAGGTACAGTGAATTTTACACGTACCGGTTTACCTCTTTGTTTACCGGGCGACCACTTAGGCATAGTGCTTATTACACGTAGCGCTTCTTTATCCAAAGAAGGGTCTACACCACGAACTATTTCGCCATCAACTACGGAGCCGTCACGATTTACAACAAATGCACAAGTCACACGGCCTTGAATACCATTTTCCTGCGCAATTATAGGATATTTGATTGAACGACTGATAAACGACAACAATTCGCCATCTCCTCCGGGGAACTGCGGCATTTGCTCTACCACAATAAAGATTTGTTCTGCGGATTCTTCTTCTTCTACAACAGCAGGAGCTATATATGTTTGAACCTGAGCTTCCATCTGGTTGTCTTCAGAAGATATAATTTCCTGTTGTTCAAGAATGACATTGTCTTCTACAATGTTCAATGCCTCTGTAACTACCTGCACCGGAGGCGGGGGTAGAGGGGGAGGAGCATCTTCCGGCCTTGTGATTTCTATTTCTTCTTCGGCAATAATGTCAGCAACAGCATCAGACGTTGCGACTACCACATCATGGGTTCCCCATTCGAAACCAACGAACATGACGGCAAGGCCAATAACCATACCCATAAAAAGGCTTATTCCTTTGCCTCCTTCTAAGTCTGCTTTTTTCGATTTTTTAATTTCCATATGTTTTATTATGATTTATGTGTTTCTCAATACGGCAAAAATACAATTTTTTTATATATCAATCGCAAAACAAAGAAATACTTCGTTATTTTTTTACTTTTTTTTGAGTAAATCCGATTTGAGCCTATCCTATTAGAAATTTCATGCCTATCTTTTTTCAAAAAGGGCGGCACTTCTTAAAAAAAGATTGTTCGCTAATTTTGACGGATTGGATATACCTTTTTGCTGTTTTTCCCGTTTGTGTAGTTGAATTGATGTATCTTTGAATGTTTTTTTGTGAAAAATAAGATGAAGAATATACGCTATATACTCTTCCTGTTGCTTGCCGCTCCTGTTGCAATGGCGCAGAATGGCGAAGAGGTTTTTACTTTTTTGCGATATCCTTTTTCTGCAAGGGTTAATGCGCTGGGGGGGAATACGGTTTCTCTTATAGAAAGAGATCCCTCGCTTTCTTTTCATAACCCGGCGTTATTGGGTGCTGAAATGGATAAGATGATTAATCTTAATTACATGAATTTTATTTCCGACATCAACTTAGGAAGCGCCTTGTTTACAAAAGCAATCGGAGAAAGAAGCGCATGGGGGATAGCCGCCAATTTTATCAGTTACGGGAATTTTAAGCAAACGACAGAGGAGAATATGATAACAGGCGATTTTTCCGTAAAGGATATCGGCCTACATGCATTTTATTCAAAAAACTTGTCTGAGCGTTGGAGAGGTGGGCTTTCGTTGAAGTTTCTGTATTCTTCGTTGGAAAGTTATACATCATTAGGATTAGCTGTTGATGCCGGTTTAAGTTATTACAACTCCGAAAATGATTTCTCCTTTGGAATAACATTGAAAAATATCGGCGCACAATTAAAAGCGTATGATGAGAAACGCTATAAAATGCCTTGGGATATACAACTGGGCCTGAGTAAGAAAATGACATACGCCCCATTTCGTTTTTCTCTCACAGCCATGTACCTCCCTGATTTTTCTTTTAAATCATTTACTAAACATTGGGTTTTAGGCTTGGATTACGTACCTTCAGACAATTTTTGGGTAGGAATTGGCTTTAATCCTAAAACAACTATAGATATGAAATTGCAAGGAGGGAATACATTGTCCGGTTTTTCGGCCGGAGCGGGAATTTCTATTAGCATGTTTGATATTGGGGTTTCTGTGGCTAAATACCATCCGTCGGCTTTATCTTTAATGATGAGCATATCTACTACCTTAAGCGATTTTAAACCGTAAACAGAACCATTCGTCGCATATGAAAAGAATTGTAATTGCCATAGATGGATTTTCTTCCAGTGGAAAAAGCACTATGGCTAAGGATTTGGCTAAAGAGATTGGATATACATATATAGATACGGGAGCTATGTATCGTGCGATTACGCTCTACTGCATGCAGAATAAATTAATTGAAAACGGCAGCATTGATGAAAAAACTTTGCAGGAAAACCTTTCGAATATTCAACTAACTTTCCAATTGAACAAAGATACAGGCCGGCCTGATACCTATCTTAATGGAATAAATGTAGAGAAAGAAATCCGAAGTATGGAAGTGGCTGGTTGGGTGAGTTCCGTTGCCGCTTTGGGATTTGTCCGCAGGGAATTGGTAGCCAAGCAGCAGGAAATGGGGAAAGCAAAAGGTATTGTCATGGATGGACGGGATATCGGGACGGTTGTTTTCCCTGATGCGGAACTAAAGATATTCGTTACCGCCAGCCCTGAAGTACGCGCCGAACGCCGGGTAGACGAATTAATTGCTAAAGGCGAAGAGGCTTCCTATAAAGATGTTCTCGAAAATGTAAAAAAACGAGATCGTATTGATTCTACCCGTGAAGAAAGCCCGTTGCGACAAGCCGGAGATGCTTTGGTATTGGATAACTCACACATGAGTATTCCCGACCAGAAAAAATGGCTGTTAGAGCAATATTATCGGGTAATAAACGAATGATAAAAGTAGAAATAGATAGTGGATCGGGTTTTTGTTTCGGCGTGGTAAATGCCATTCAGAGCGCCGAACGCGAGCTTGACAGCACAAACAGTTTGTATTGTTTAGGCGACATTGTACATAATAGTTTGGAAGTAGAACGGTTGAAGGCATTGGGATTGCATACGATCGGACATGAAGAGTTGGCGCTATTGAAGGATAAAACGGTTTTACTGCGTGCACATGGCGAGCCTCCATCTACATACGAAATAGCGCAAAAGAACCGAATTAAAATAGTTGACGCCACATGCCCTGTTGTGTTACGTCTGCAACAAAAAATCCATAAATGTTACCAGGAATCGAAGGAGACAAATGCTCAATTGGTTATTTACGGGAAGAAGGGACATGCTGAAGTGAATGGATTGGTAGGACAAACGGACAGAACAGCCATTGTGATTGAAAAAATAGAAGATCTGGACAAACTTGATTTTTCACGGGATATTATTCTATTTTCGCAAACAACCAAATCATTGGATGGTCTGCGTGAAATCGAACAGATTATTCGTGGTAGGATATCTCCCCACGTTCGGTTCAAATCATTTGATACGGTTTGCCGGCAGGTAGCCAACCGCCTTCCGGGGATAAAGAAGTTTGCATCTACGCATGATTGGGTTTATTTTGTTGCCGGCGAAAAAAGCTCGAATGGTAAAATGCTATTCGAAGAATGTCTGAAAGCAAATCCTGATTCTGTTTTTATATCCAATGCTCAGGAAATAACGAAGCCATTACCATCTCATGTTAAAAATGTAGGTGTCTGCGGAGCAACCTCTACTCCTAAATGGTTGATGGAAGAAGTAGCCGTCCGTATCAAGGAGTTAAATAAATAAAGTAGAGACAACGCCAGGCGTTTGTCTCTACCCATAAAAAAAACACATAAATGAAAAAATCAAAGCGTGATTGGCGTTCCGTTATAGAAATCCAATATCTTCGCCCGGAAAATAAAATCATATTTAGCTTGTACTTGTTCAGAAAGGCTTTGGGCATACTTTGTCTTTGATTCATTATACTCAAAAACTGTGCTTTTACCGGCAGCGTATCGTTCTTCGGCATAGCTGAAGGCTTCTTTGCTGGCTAAAACCGATTTCTCAGACGAGGTATATTTCTCCTGTGCTGCTACGGCATTGAAGTAAGCTTGTTGGATTTCTTTATACAATACTTTCTTTGAGTTCTCCATTAACAACTCCCGGTTGACGATATTCACACGGGCCGAGCGCACATTATTCCGTACCTGAAAACGATTAAAGATCGGAATAGAAAGACTAAGCCCAATCATCTCCTGCGAGTTATCGCTGAACTGCTTACTAAAACTCCTATTCACCTCAGATCCCATCAAGCCCGAATAAAAGAAGTAATAACCCGAACTATATCCGGCACTCAAACTCAGTTGAGGGAAATAATCAGCCTGTGCCACCTTCAACTGCTTCTTCTGACTTTCCAGCAAAAGCGCCTGTTCCCTGATCTGCGGTTTCACCACAACGGCATTATTATAGATATTCTCCGGCGGAAGGATACTCCCCATATACGTACCCACGGCATCATCCAACAGCGGCGTCTGAATCTCAAAGCCGGTAGACTCCCGCTCTAGTTCCAGACCTTGTTTCAGGTCCAACAACGCCAAGTTCACATTATTTCTGGCTTCCGTCATGCTAACCTCATCTTTAGCTAACTGAGCCTTGATGTCATACAACTGCGAAAGAGGCACCTTACCCGCATTCACAAGAGCTTCCGTACGCAAAACCTGCTCATGAGCAAGCTCCACCTGTAGCTGAGCAATCTTCAACATCTCCTTATTGTAAAGAACCTGCACGTAATAAGACGTAATATTGATAGCCAAATCTTCCTTAGCCTTTTCCAGAGACGCCATAGAAGCTTGCAGATTCAATTTCTTTGCCGCTATATCATTCGGTATTCTTAATCCGCTGAACACCGGCATCTGGATCTGCGCCCCAAAAGATGTATTAGACCCATTACGGCTACTGATAGTCCCGTCCGCACTCTGTATACGGCCAAAGCTGAAGTTCTGCCCAACCGAAGCATTCAAGTTAGGCAGCCAACTATTCTTACTCGTATTAGCCGCAATCTCACTTAATTCCCGCTGCTGCTCCTGCTGCTTCAGGTCGATATTATGCTCAATTGCATACCGGATACACTCCTCCAACGTCCACTGCTTGGTCTGCGCCTCTAAGGGAGTCAGAAAAGCAAGCCATACGACTCCCCCTAAAATCCCCCTTACGAGAACATTCCTCTTCATTCTACCATATCTTTCCATACACATTTCTCAACTTTCAATGATTACTTCTTACTTGTATCAATTACGGCGCCACGAATCCGATCACTCGTTGTCAAACCCTCCTGCACCTCAAGCTTAATGCCGTCGGACAGCCCCGTCTTGATAGCATGCTTCTCAAACACCTGCTCAGGCTTCTCCTGCTTAACCAGTTGTACAAAAGCCGAATCACCAACAAATTCCACAGCACTCTCAGGAATCGTCAGCACATCCTCAGCACGCTTCAGTACGATTTCTGCATTGGCGCTATAACCGGCACGAATAAAAGCATCTTCCGGAATCGTCACCGCCGCCTTAATCTCAAACTGAATCGCGCCATTCTTCTCTACCCCTTTAGGAGAAACATACTCCAGCAAGGCATCAAAAACCCGGCTCTCCATAGCGCCAACCGTCAGTTTAATCGGCATCCCTTCGTTAATACGACCGATCTCAGTCTCATCCACATTCCCACGGAAGATCAAGTCATTCATATTGGCTATCGAAGCAATCGTAGTTCCGTCGTTAAAATTATTCGATTGAATAACCGAGTTACCCACCTTTACCGGAACATCCAATATCATACCTGTAATTGTGCTCCGGATCTGTGTCGTACTAGCCACCTTTGAGTTCCGGGCAATACCGTCGCGGATAATCTCCAGCGCACTCTGTGCATTGGCCCGTTCCTCCTTAGCCTTCAGGAAAGAAGCCTGCGAAACATCAAATTCTTCCCGGGCAACCACACCCTGTTTAAACAATGCTTCATCACGTTTAAACACCTCTTCCACCTGTTTCAGCGATATCTCCGCCAGATTTACACGCGATTCGGCGCTATTAAGCTGCACCATTTCCGGTATAACCTTTACGCGGGCAATAATCTCACCCTCCTTCACCATTTGCCCCGCTTCCTTGAGCAACTCGGAAATAATGCCCGAAATCTGCGGCTTAATCATTACTTCAAACCGAGGCTCTACATTACCGGTAGCCACCGTTTTCGTTTCAACCGTACCCGATTCAGGCGTTACAATTTCATATACCGTTACCACCGGCTGGGCCTTTTTCCACAAGAAATAAAACGTACCAAGCACTGCGGCCCCCACAAACACCAACAAAACTATTCGCAGGATTTTTTTCCAAAGACGATTCTTCATAACTCTATTATTGCTATTTTATTATTATTCTTCACGGATTGCATCAATTGCCTTAATCTGCATTGCCCGCCAGGCAGGGATCAGTCCCGCCAGCAGACCACTAAACAAAAGCACCACAGTGGCAGCTATCGCCGTCTGGATATGTACTTCAGGATTCTCAAAGAACGTAGGCCCATTGCTTGTCGAAGGATTTGCCGTCAGCAATTTATTCACAATATCGAGCAGGAAAACCCCCAGGCTCAGGCCAATCAACCCAGCCAAAGACGTCAGCACCAAGCTCTCACTCATCACCTGAGATATAATATTAAACGGCCTGGCCCCCAAGGCACGGCGAACCCCAATCTCCTTAGTCCGCTCCCTAACCGTGACCACCATAATATTACTCACCCCAATCACTCCGGCCAACAACGTACCCATACCCACAAGCCACACCAAGATATCAATCCCCACAAACAACATATTGAACGTGGCAAACTGTGCTGCCAGATTTACAACACCCACAGCCTGAGGATCATCCGGCGCAATCTCATTTTGTGTCTTTAATACAGTAGTCACTTCATCTATTACCTCTTTTACCGGAAAGCCAGGCTTTACACTCAGACAAAGGAAATGCAGAATATCCCCCTGGTTCAGCGTTTGCTGCATCGTAGTATAAGGAAGAAATACCGACTCTTCCGAACGCCCGCCAATATTCATATTAGACGACCTGGCCTTAACCACCCCCACCACTTGATAATACAAACCATTCACACGAACATACTTACCCGTAGGGTCTTGATTACGAAACAACGTCTCATTCACCTGTTTTCCTATCAGGCAAACCTTCCGTTTCTCCCGTACATCAATATCATTCAGTAGCCTACCATAAAAGAGCTCCTGAGTTTCAATATTAAAGTACCCAGGCATTACACCCTTTACATTATAATTACCGGTCAACTGACCATAAACAACGTTCTTATCACCGCTACCCCCCCAAATAATAGGCGAAAGATCTTCTACAGCCTCAACATTCTGCACGATGCTTTCGATGTCGCGGTTCCGCATATTCCACATACGACCTTTGTTAAAGCCCTTATACGGCTCACTGGTCCGGTCGGAATAGAAAAACAATGAATTCGTGGCAAAACCCTTAAAGTTACCCAAGATACCATTCTTCAGTCCCGTACCCGATCCCAGCAGAATAACCAGCATCAGGATTCCCCAGAAAACGCCGAAGCAAGTCAGCAAACTACGTGACTTATTCCTGGTGATTGTCACCCATATCTCTACCCATTTATCTAAATCGAACATACCATTACTTATTTATTCGTCCGCTCTTATCGCTTCAATCGCCGTAATCTTTGTCGCCTTGCGTGCTGGGAAATAGCCGGCTAATACGCCCGCTATGATCAATACGCCCGTAGCAGACATGGCAATCCCCAGATTCACCGTCGGGTTTCGGAACACCGTAGTACCCTCCCCCGGATTACCGCCACCAGACGCACCGGCACCCGCCATTTCCATACCATAATTGATCGCCTCCGTAAGGCCGATACCCAACACCAGCCCAATGTATCCGAAAACGGCCGTCACAAATACCGATTCAATAACAATCAGCCCCAGGATAGAAACCGGCTTAGCCCCTAAAGCCTTTCGTATACCAAACTCCCTCGTACGCTCCCTTACAGTAATCAGCATAATATTACTCACACCCACAATACCAGCCATAAGCGTACCAAGGCCCACGATCCAGATAAAAAGGGCAATCCCATTAGTCATACCCTGCCACATACGAAACTCCGACCCGGTGCTCCACATACCAATAGGGCTTTTATCCTCCGGATCAAACTGATGCCGGCGAGCCATAAGGTGGCGAAACTCTTCACGAAAAGCATCCTCCGCCTCTTCGGTATTGATGCCTTTCAATGTAAATTCAATATTTCCCACCCCATAGCCATTATCATATAGCAATTGCCCGGTACTGAAAGGAATATAGGCCGGCGAGTTATTACTTTTATCATCGTCCTGATAAACACCTATTACCTGAAACATCAGGTTTCCCAGCTTCACATAACTACCCAGCGGTTCTATTGAATCACGGAAAAGCACCTCCACCATACGCGGACTTAATACCACTACTTTCCGTCGTTGAACCAAATCTATCTCATTCACAAAACGTCCCATACCAGCCAGTACCGGTGTATAGAAAATAGAACTATAATCGGGATATACAGACCGTATACGCCCTGTGAGATATTCCCCATTAAAAGTAATCGTATCATTGCGGTAATTGACGGGCGAAATCAGGTCTACTTCAGGGAAATGCCGTTTAACCGCATACACATCTTCTTCCGTAAAATGAATCCTTCGGTTAGGCAAAAATCCTTTGTAAGGAAGGGAAGTAGACATTGCCCAACACTCTACCGTATTATCCGCCATATCACGGAAGTTATACGCAATCCCGTTACCCAGGCCATTGCCGGCAGCCAGTAATACGATCAACATAAAGATCCCCCAGGCTACCGAAAAGCCGGTAAGAAACGTACGGAGCTTATTCTTCCGCATCGTACTGAATATCTCACGCAGGCTGTCGAACTCAAACATAGTGAGGAACCATTTCTATCCGTTCGATAATACCGTCTTTCAGACGGATAATCTTGTCAGTAGCATCAGCTACGGATTGTTCATGAGTAACAATAATCATGGTCATTCCCTCACGGTTTACATTGCGGAGAAGCTCCATTACCTCCACGGTTGTTACACTATCCAGTGCACCGGTTGGTTCATCAGCCAGGATCACCTGCGGTTTGGCAATCAAGGCACGAGCAATCGCTACACGCTGTTTCTGTCCGCCCGACAATTCGTTCGGCATATGTTCGGCCCAGTCGGCCAAGCCCACCATATCCAGATAATCCATAGCAATGGCATTCCTTTTCTTCCGTTTGATACCCTGATAGTAAAGCGGCAAAGCCACATTCTCGACAGCGTTTTTAAAAGAAATCAAGTTGAACGACTGAAATATAAACCCTATTAACTTATTACGCATCTCAGCAGCCCGGCTCTCACTCAGGTCCTGAATAAACTGTCCGGCCAATTTATAAACCCCCGTATCATAGGTATCCAATATACCCAGAATATTTAAAAGAGTAGATTTACCCGAGCCGGACGCACCCATGATAGATACCATTTCACCCTGTTCAATATCTAAATCAATACCCTTCAGCACATGCAGCGGCGCTCCGTTAAAGTACGTTTTGTTAATGTCTTTTAGTTGAATAATCATGATATAATTGTAGTTACTTTACTTATGTTAGACGAATAATGCATTCATATAGTTACATCCCAGGAATAATTTTTTTCCACTATTACCAGCCACAAATATATGTTCCTATCAAATACCTTGTATCGCAAGGTACCCGTAATTACATATTATTAACTTTAATTCCTTTCTTCCCCCTTCCCGCTTTGCTTAAGGCTTGGCCAAGAATATACTGTATTTGCCCGTTCGTACTGCGAAACTCATCTGCCGCCCAGGCTTCAATAGCCTCCAGCATATCCGCATCCATACGAAGAACAAAACTCTTAGTGGTATTCTCCTTCTTTGCCATTCCCCGCTTAATGATACAAGGTTCCCGTATTCAAAACAGGCTGCGCAGCCTCGTCTGCACAAAGCACCACTAAAAGATTACTTACCATAGCCGCCTTCTTATCCTCATCAAGAGCCACAATCTGCTCCTTACTCAATTTATCCAACGCCAACTGCACCATACTAACAGCCCCCTCCACTATCTTCTCTCTGGCAGCAATAATCGCATCGGCTTGCTGACGCCGCAACATCACACCCGCAATCTCCGAAGCATATGCCAGATAATTAATACGCGCCTCAACTACCTCTATCCCAGCAATCGCCAGGCGACTGTTCAATTCTTCTTCCAACCTCTGAGCCACCTCGCCGTCGTCCGAGCGCAGCGTAACCTTATCCTCTGTACTCTCGTAGGAATCATAAGCATACATCCCCGCTATCTTACGAAGAGCGGCATCACTCTGAATCTTAACGAAACTCTCGAAGTTCTGCATCAGTTTCGGCAACCTATTAAGCGAAACCTCATGCTCCGAATACTGTATCTTTGCCATAGAAGAAGAGTCAA
Organism: Tannerellaceae bacterium; assembly: GCA_031264865.1. GTDB lineage: Bacteria > Bacteroidota > Bacteroidia > Bacteroidales > Tannerellaceae > DFXE01. The sequence goes on from JAISDJ010000082.1 coordinate 22,316, forward strand.
TGTCGAACATCGCCTTATACGTATCCCGTATCCTCCAAACCATTACAGCCCCAATCATAACCGGATTCCCCACCTTATCATTCACCTTCACAGGAGGCACATCCAGATTACGGGCACGCAACGTAACCCTCTTCCTCACATAAAACGGATTCACCCAAAAGAACCCATTACTCGTAACCGTCCCCCTATACTTACCAAAAAACACCATAACACGCGCATTATTAGGCTCTACAATCATAAGCCCAATTGCCACGAAAACAAACACCACCGGGACAACCACCCCCGCCACAGCCATACTCCAAGACCTGCCAAGCACAATAAGAAAAACAAACAAACCCGCCAAAAGCACTAAAACAAATATACCCAGAAACCCAGATAACTTAACCCCACCAAATTCCTTCTCCGTCGTTTTCATAATGATTACTATTTGATATTATTTTGATATCACAAAACAAACCAATATTTTTCAACCAATCAAATACTTACCAAAATATATTTGTTAATTATCCATAACTTCATAATCCCCCCAAAGCACCTAAAGAAAACAACACCATACCCAGTTCCTGAAAGGAACAAAGAACTCAGGATAGGGTTTTAACCCTATCACCCACCCCACCACAACAAAAACAGAGCCCTGGAGGGGCGTGATAATAAATATCATTCATATCACGCCCCTCCAGGGCTAAAATTTGAGGGAGGCATCAGTTGAGGGTGTGTCAAAAGTGGCGCATCCTCTTTTTCTATTAAAAGTGTCTCATGCGGCATTTTTCATTTTGAAGTACCATTTTTGATTCACTTTTGATTGTGGGAGGGATCGTTGGCTTTTAAGGGAAAATAGCATGCGGATATAAAGCCGTAATTTGCCAAAAAGAGCAGCAAAAGCCTCTTTTGAGAGGTTTTTGCATAGCTTTTTCAGGTTAAAGGCCATAGCAAAGACACCAAAGTCCATCTGAACCTTTTCAAAGCCTTTGTGACGGAATCTTTTGTAGGCCATATTGAACTTCATCTGCCCAAAGACGGCTTCCGGTTCGATGGGCCTTTTCTGCCGATGGATGACTCCCTGGTCGGAAAGCAGGCGTTCCCTTGCTTTCTGTTTATATTGAACCAATCGATGGTTTACTTCTATTATCCGGTTCCCTTTGGCTTTGGTACATAAACCTTTGAGGGGACAACCCTCGCAATTGATTGCCTGATAGCGACTTACTTTCGACTCAAAGCCACAATCATGTGTCGCTGTTTTCTCTCCGATCAAATGCATCCGTTGTCCCATGGGGCAAACCAGATAGTTTCCCTGGGGATTATAATAAAGGTTTTCCTGACGGAAAGGGTCGTTCTTAAAACTACGTTTCTGTTCTTTATGAAAATAGTTGTATTTCACATAGGCTTCTATACCGCTCTCTTCCATCAGGTAGTAATTCTCTTCACTTCCATAACCGGCATCGGCACACAGTTCTTTGGGCAGTTTGCCGAAACGGAGCATATACAGATAAAGAAACGGAGCAAGGGTAAGGGTATCGCCCGGATTGGGATAAAGGCCGAAGTTCGTAATGTACTGGTTCTCTGTTCCTATCTGTAAGTTGTAGCCCGGTTTGGTCTGTCCGTTGTTCATCGCATCTTCCTTCATCCGCATGAAGGTGGAGTCAGGATCTGTTTTGGAATAACTGTTACGATCCCCCATTATATCCAGTTTATTCTCGTACTCCTGTAGCTTTTGCTGATGCTTACGGAGTGCTTTTACCTGCTTTTCCCGCTGCTTAACGGCTT
>JAISDJ010000097.1 GCA_031264865.1 Tannerellaceae bacterium
CGGTTGAAAGAAGGGGTGAAAAAAGGAATTGTACAGGTAGGTTATTCTACTAAAACAACGTTTTCTTAACCAATTTAAACGGTATTGAATAAAAAATCCGTAGCTATGTTTTAGCAAAAAAAATCATTACGATGTCTTCAGTAAGTCTTCACAATGGTTTACTGAAGACATCTCAATGGTTTGTGAAAAAGATCGTAATGGTTTACCGAAGACATCGTAATAATTTTTTCTTTCGCCCTGCTTTAACAAGAGGGCATGCCCCCTTGCTTGTTTTCTACCTTCCCGACTTTCCGTGAATTTCATGAATATCAAATTTCAAAACAACTAACTCTTGGTAAAGTTTGATGTTGCTGTTTAATTTTGTCTTAATGACATCTTCGTTGGTTTCCAAGTGATTCAAAAGGATTTCCATGCCTTTCCTTTTTTCTTCAATATTTGTTATTATTGAGATTTCGCCAAAGAAGACTACTGTTTTATACCAATGGCCGCACTCATTATATATATAACCTCCATCTTCAATGATCGTTCCACATGCGTTGGGATTCGCTCTGATAAAATCAAGTTTCAAACCTTTATTGGCACAATGCATATATAATGTATTAGTAAGAGGGTCATATCCATAACTCAGGGTTACGATATAGGGTTGGTTGTTATTACATAAAGAAAGTGTTACGTATTTTCCTTTCTTTATTAATTCCCGAATTTGAACTTCGTCTTTAATCTCTCTGTTGGGCCTGTTTTTCATATGACAAAAACTACTTAACTACTTTAACTCCTCAACTAATGATTCGTTCCTTCAAACAAATCGTGGGTCTCCCGTTGGCGGGTGGATGTTGTTTTGAAATTGTTGAAGGTATAGCTTAGAGTTAGCATGATTAGTGGGTATCGGGGACGAATCTTAGTGTATGATTGTAGGACGGACGTGTTTATCCGGCTGTTGTAGCGGGCGGAATTGAATACGTCGCGGAAGGCCAGTGTGGCATTCAGTTTACGTTTGAATAATTGTTGGCGGACGGCGAAGTTGGCATACCAGAAGGCGTCTGTCTGTCCCTGGGTTGTTACGGATGGGCCTACGAAATTGCCGTCTAACTGAATACGGGTGTATTTGCCTACGTCCAATCCGTTATTTAGCGCTATTTCGTAATTGGTGCTTTCTTCGTCGCTATTGCCAAGTTTATATTCGTTTTCTACTTTATAGTAGTAAAGGCTTCCGTTTAAACTAACGTTCCACCAGCGAATGGGTTGGGCCTGTACGTTCAGTTCGAGGCCAGTGGAATAATCGCGGCCTACGTTTGCCATTGAATCGAGGGTGACACCGGCTTCGTAAGGTACACGTAAACGTTCTATTTTATCTTTTCTTTTACGATGAAAGAACGTTGCAGAAACGGAATGTATGTCTATACTCTTTTTATAGTTCAGTTCATATGAGTTGATATATTCGGGACGGATGTCCGGATTGCCTATCTCTGCCGAATAATAATCGCGATAGGTAATATAAGGTTCCATATAGAATAATTGCGGACGGGTGGTACGATAGGAGAAAGAGGCCATAAGGGTATGTCCTTTAGGGAAATTATATCCGATGTGCGCCGAAGGGAAGAACTCAAAACGATTCACCGTACGGTTTGCCCATTCCCTGGAACTGCCTAATACCCGGTGTGTATGTTCGGCGCGTACGCCTACCTGAAAATCAAATGAATGGTAACTATCGGCCAAGATACCATAAAAGGAATTGATCCCCCTTTGGAAATAGAACGTATTATAGATATCATCGCGCCAATAAAATACCTTTTGTGTCGGGTTCCAAAACTCCATGCTATAGTCTCCATCTTCAAGGTAGGAGAAATATTGATAACCGGCTTCCAACCGCCCTGTTTCACGATAAGGATAAATGTAATCGAGGTTTGCCCGTACCGTCCAACGATGTTCATCTTCGTAGGCACGATGTCCTTGTTGACGTTGTCCTTTATCGTCTATCAGGTCACTGGAGAAATACTCCAATGCGCCTCCTCCGTATTTAGCATAGAAACTACCGGAAAGGTTATGTCCTTTATCATTGAATTTATGTGCAAACCCGATGGTTCCCTGAAAATAGACTTCATCTATTTCATACCTGTCATGGCTCAGAAAAGTACCTTGTTCAAAGACAACGCCATTTGCTTTCCGTTCTTCCGAATAATTAAGATTACCATCACGGTTTGTTCCTCCATAACCGCCTTCCACATCTAAGTTGAGCGTTGTTTGGGGTAAGGAATAAAGCCAACCGGCTTTCAGTGAATAATTATATCCGCGGCTTCTACGTGGGCCGTCGGAATGGGAGGTGGTGGCGGTATCGGCAACAATCGTAGTCTTTTCCTGATTAAAATCACTTTTCCGTACACGTTCGGTATACGAACCTCCCAGATACCAACGTAAATGATTATTTTGCTGTGTAAGCAAAAAATCCATCGCACGTGAATAGACAGTGCTCCCGCTAACATTTACCATACCGCTGAATCCGTGCTGCGTATGCTTTTTAGTAATTATATTGATAATACCTACATCTCCTTCGGTATCATGGCGGGCAGAAGGGGTGGTGATAATTTCGATATTTTCAATATGTCCCGAAGGAATTTGTTCTAAGGCCTGCGTACCGGAAAAAACACTGGGTTTACCATCTACATATACAGCAAAGCCGCTGCTTCCACGAAAGGTAACATTTCCTTCGGCATCCACGCGTATGGAAGGGGTATTTTCCAATATATCAACAGCCGAACCTCCACCGGCTAAAAGGTTACCGGATGCCTCAACTACCTTCTTGTCTAATTTATAAATAATCTGTTTCTTTTGGGCTACAACTTCTACTTCAGCTAGTCCCACTTCAAGGGCTTTCATTTCGATAGTACCTAAATCAAGTGCAGGAGTTGAAGCATTCAACAAGATACCGGAACGGGTATATATATCAAAACCTATTAATTTAATAAACAACATATACTCACCATCAGGCACATTGGCAATAACAAAACTCCCATCGGATTCAGGCAATGTATGCGAGACCGGATTTTCATTTCCGCTTACGAAAAGAAGTACATCGGCAAAATCAATGGGTTTATGATTACCCGCTTCAACAAGCCTCCCTTTAATTCGAGGATTAGTAGCAGCATTTACAGAGGAAACAAGGCACAAAAATGTCACCATGAGATAAAAACACTTCTTCATTTCATTGATCATAGATTAGTTATACAACGCGTAAAGTTACTATATAATTGATATTTCCTAATGATTACTTAGAAATAAACGTTATTTTTGTTTTTGGAAAACGAATTTACTGCATGAAAAAAATTGCTATTCTTGCTACTTTCTTTTTAGTTATCATTCAATCGTTATCTGCACAGAAAGTAGGATTGGTACTGAGTGGCGGAGGAGCCAAAGGAGCAACACATATAGGAGTAATCAAAGCGTTGGAGGAGAATCATATTCCGATTGATTATATTACAGGCACATCTATCGGAGCCATTATCGGAAGTTTATATGCCATGGGATATTCACCGGATGAAATGCTGGAATTACTCTTGTCGGACGAATTTGGCTATTGGCAATCGGGCAGAGTGGAAAGTGACTATATTTATTATTTTAAAAAACCGGATGCTACTCCCGAAATCGCTCATTTTTCTATTGATATATCGGATTCTCTCCAAATTAAAACAAAATTTTTACCCCAAAGCCTGGTCAATCCCATACAAATGAATCAAGCTTTTATGGGGCTTTTCGCACAAGCAACAGCCAAGGCTGGTTGGAACTTTGATAATTTATTTGTCCCATTCCGTTGTGTAGGCTCTGATGTGTATAATAAAAAGCCTATTCTATTTAAAAACGGCGATTTGGGCGACGCAGTACGGGCTTCCATGTCGTTCCCCTTCGTTTTTAAACCGATATGGAAAGATAGCGTACCGCTTTTCGATGGAGGAATCTACGACAACTTCCCAGTAAATCCGATGAAAGAAGCTTTTCATCCTGATTTTATATTCGGATGTGCTGTAGCGGGTACCCAAATTAAACCATCCGAGAATATTTACAATCAGATGGAAGCTCTGATTATGCAAAAAACAGATTATGATATTCCGGAAGACGAGGGAATGATACTCAAATTCAGCTTCCCCGACGTATCGTTACTTGATTTTCCACGAGCAAAAGAATTAATGGATATCGGCTATAAAAGAACCATGGAATTAATAGATTCTATCAAAGGCAGAGTCCCGCGTGAAGTAGCACCTCAGGAAATAACCGAACGGAGAAAAGCCTATAAGGAAAGCCTCCCTCCTTTGATTTTTCGCAATATACACATTACCGGTGTGAATGAAGCGCAAAAAGCTTATATCGAAGCCCAACTACACCGTGATATTTACGGAGAATTTACAATGGAAGAATTTAGGCGCGCTTATTTTAAGATGCTCACTTATTCTAAAATAAAAGAGATCGTTCCACATGCTGTATACAACAGGAAAGAAAAGAAGTTCGACCTTTATCTTGACGTAACAATAAAGGATGAAATATTAGTGGGATTCGGAGGAAATATATCATCGCATCAAGCCAATCAACTTTTCTTAGGATTAGGATACCAGAATATATCAACATTCGCATCAGATTTAAGCGCAAATTTCCAAATGGGAAATTCTTTCGACGGAGTGCTACTAAACAGTCTGTTTTATCTGCAAACCCGTATACCTACTTATATTAATGTACAAGATGTGTTTTCCAATAAAAAATATTCCGAAAGCCAATCATTATTTTACGAAGATATTGTCCCTTCCATCATTAAGCAGAAAGAGCTTTACATGAGTTTGGCTTTCGGATTTCCATTCCTGAATAAAGCGAAATCGGAAATACGTTTTTCATATGGCCAATTGAATGATTATTATTTCCAGACATCCAATATTTCTTTTCCGAATGCTTCCTCCGACCATAGCTGGTATAATACGTTCAACGGTTCATTGAATATCGAACGTAATTCGTTAGACTTCAAACAATATCCAACAAGCGGAAGAAAACAATATCTGAGAGCAATGTATGTTCGCGCATCCGAGAACTATAAACCTGCTTTAAACCCCTACCCTCAATTTGAGAAAAAAATACATAGTTGGTTACAGGTTAAGGTACATTGGCAACATTATCATGTGATGAGTCCAACGTTTAACATAGGATTCTCCGGCGACGTTATGATTTCAAGTAAAAACCTCATGAACAATTACACTGCATCCATACTACAGGCGCCGGCTTTTACTCCCACTCCCCATAGCGAAATTGTTTTTAACGAAGCTTTCCGGGCTAATCAATATGCAGCAACAGGAATATCGCCGATCGTAAAATTGAGTAAAATGGTTCATTTACGTGCAGACTTATTCTGTTTTGTTCCTTTTTATGAGATAAAAAAAGAAACCCGATCTGAAGCCAATAAATATGCAGATATACCTTATTACGGAAAATTCATGCGTTCTTTTGAATATATGGGCGAAACAGCATTAGTTATCCAATTACCTTTCGCTTCTATTAGTGTTTATGTTAATGGTTATAGCTATCCAAAGAAAAACTTTAACTTCGGATTAAATATCGGTTACTTGATATTTAATCCCAAAATGCTGGATTAAATAATTAAAAACCGTAAAAAGGCTTGCATCTTTCAAAGAAAGTACTACCTTTGCACACGCAAACATTTAATGGCCGCGTAGCTCAATTGAATAGAGTAGCTGACTACGGATCAGCCGGTTACAGGTTTGAATCCTGTCGCGGTCACAATTAAATCAAAAGGTGCAACTGAAAATAAAAACAGTTACACCTTTTTTCAGAAAGGTAGGCATCTCTTGAGAAGAAGGTTTATTGTATGAATAAGAAAAAGCTATCACTTCGCTAAATGACATTGATTTTATTTTATTGACATCTTGTTTTTTAACATAAACTTTACGTTCTTTGCAGTTAACGAATCATTAAGAATCTACTTTATGTTTAAGAAAACTTTCTATCTCGCTATCGTTTCATTACTATCATGCTATCATATTTGTATTGCGCAGGAACTATTGACGCTTGAGAATATTTACTCGGGCAGATTAATTGAAACCAAAGGTATGGGAGCCATGAATTGGCTGAAAGACGGCGAGCGATATACTCGTTTGGAGAAAAATGAACAAACTGGCGGAATGGACGTAGTTGCTTATCGGGCTAAAGACAATCAGAGGGAAGTGATAATACCGGCTTCTTCTTTTATAAATAACGAAACAGGAAAGCCTATCGACATTCGTAGTATTTCGTGGAGTAAAGACAACAATCGGATCTTGATTTATAATAATACAAAACAAGTCTGGCGTTATGACACGAAAGGGGATTATTGGGTACTGACATTAAGCGACGGAACACTTCGCCAATTAGGAAAAGAATTGCCCGAATCATCCCTGATGTTTGCCAAATTCTCTCCTGACGGCAACAAAGTGGCTTATGTTTCTAACAATAATATATATGTTGAAGAGGTTGTAAGCGGAAAAATCAACCAGTTAACGTTCGACGGTAATGAAACAATCATCAATGGCACTTTCGACTGGGTTTATGAAGAAGAATTCTTTTGCCGCGATGGTTTTCTCTGGAGCCCTTCGGGAGAATCTATTGCTTATTGGCAAAGTGACACGAAAGGTACAGGCGTATTTGATATCATAAATAACGTAGATTCTATTTATCCTACCATCCTCCATTTCCCATATCCTAAAGCGGGGACTGCCAACTCAGCGGTAAAAGTAGGATCTATATCTTCACAAGGAGGAACAACCACCTGGATAGATATTCCCGGAGATCCCAGAAATAATTATATTCCCCGAATGGAATTTATTCCTGAAAGTGATGAATTGTTTATCCAACAACTCAACAGAGAACAGAATACAAATAAGGTATAGATTGCTGAAATAGGGAATCCGCAGCCAACAAATATTTTTACCGATACAGATGCTGCCTGGTTAGATACGAACGATAATATTAAGTGGCTGAAAGATAACTGTTATTTTACCTGGGAAAGTGAACGTAGCGGTTGGCGCCACCTCTATCGTATCAGTCGTGACGGTAAAGAAATTATCCCCATCACGAAAGGAGAGTTCGATTATATATCATTCGTTGGCATGGACGTAAAAGAAGGAACTGTTTATTTCATTGCTTCACCGGATAATTTCACGCAACGTTATTTATATAGTGCAAAATTATTAGGAAAAGGAGAAGTCAAGCGGTTAAGTCCCACCAATCAAGCAGGCCAACACCGGTATAATATGTCTCCTTCGGGAAAATGGGCGGTTCATACCTTTAGTAATGCCCAGACGCCACCGGTAATTGATATGGTTTCTTTTCCTAAACATGAATCTGTACGATTGATTGAGGGCAACAGCAAAGCAAAAGAACAATATACTGCCTTACGTGTAAATTCAAAAGAATTTATAAAAGTGACGTCAGGCAACCTTGGGCTGGATGCATGGATGATTAAACCCATTGATTTTGATGCTACAAAAAAATATCCGGTTATTATAGAAGTATATGGCGAACCGGCAGGCTCTACCGTTCAGGACGTTTGGGGAGGAGGCGATCTTTGGTTGCAATATATGGCCAATCAGGGATATATTATTGTAAGTATTGAAAATCGCGGAGCAAATACTCCTCGCGGACGCGAATGGCGTAAATGTATCTATGGCGAAGTAGGCACTTTCTCGGCAGAAGACCAATGCCGGGGCATACAAGATATGATACGCCGGTATCCTTTCATTGATCCTATGCGCATAGGTATAAACGGTTGGAGCGGCGGCGGAAGTCAAACCCTGAATTGCATGTTTCGCTACCCGGACGTATTCCACACCGGAATAGCCATTGCTTTTGTAGCCGACCAACGTTTATATGATACAATCTACCAGGAACGTTATATGAATACTCCACAGAATAATCCGGAAGGCTATCGCAAAGGTTCGCCGATAACATACGCTTCCGGTCTGAAAGGTAACTTATTGCTTATCCACGGAACAGGAGATGATAATGTACATTATCAAAATTGCGAACAATTAGTAAACGAACTGATAAAACACGGAAAGATATTCAGCCAGATCAGTTACCCCATGCGCACTCATGGTATTTACGAAGGAGCAGGAACCACTTTACATTTACGTAAAAGTATGGCAAAATACTGGCTTGATCATCTACATTAAATTTTATTAATTTGCTTTTATGTGTTACCTTTGCCTCCTAATAAAATAAACCGGAATGTATCAGGAATTATTTAAATGGGTAATCGCTATCGTTTCTCAGCCGGGAAAGGCATGGAGAGAACTTTCTAAAAAAGAAGAGAAAGGAGATGAATTTCTTACCTGGTTTGTTTATCCGTTGGTTGGTCTTATTACGGTTGCGGCTTTTATTGGAGTCTTATTTACACAAAAAGAATTTAATGTAGAGCTTGCACTGAAATCATCCATTAAAGCATTGGTATCTTCTTTCGGAGGATTTTTTCTTGCAGCTTATTTCTTAAATGAGTTATGGCAAAGCATGTTCAAGCAAGAGAAGGATATTAAATTATGTCAGCGGTTTGTTGGTTATTCTTCAGCCTTGATGTATTCACTTAATATTATATTATTGCTGTTGCCGGTTTCCGACTTTTTCTTTTTGCGTATCTTTATATTGTATACGGTTTATATAGTTTGGGAAGGAGCAGCTCCTTATATGAAAGTACCTGATGCAATACGTTTGAAGTTTACATTAGTAGCTTCGGTTTTGATTGTTTTACTACCGGAAATTATCGGATTATTTTTATTTATGTTGATGCCCGGCCTAAGAGTATAGGATGATAATGAATAATTATGGCAAAAGAGAAGATTAGTAATAATATACAGATAAAAAATAAACGAGCAACCTTTGATTATGCTTTGCTCGAAACATTTACGGCAGGTATTGTACTTACCGGAACGGAAATAAAATCAATCCGCCTGGGAAAGGCGAGTTTGGTAGATACCTATTGTATTATGGAAAGAGGCGAACTATGGGTAAAGAATATGTATATCGCCGAATATTTTTATGGCACTTATAATAATCATATTGCCCGGAGAGATCGGAAGTTACTCTTAACGCATAAGGAGTTAAAGAAGATAGATACGGAATCGAAGAATACAGGTTTTACAATTGTACCTATACGTTTATTTATAAATGAAAAAGGATTGGCGAAATTAGTGATTGCCATTGCCAAAGGGAAAAAAGAATATGATAAACGTGATTCATTAAAAGAGCGGGATGACAAACGCGAAATGGATCGTGCATTCAAACGATAAACATGGATCATCTAATCAACAGGATATGGGGATGCATTAAAAAAGCGTTACCTAAAGCCGGCAAAACCTGTGTCTGGCTTTTGAAAATAATTTTGCCTATATCCTTACTTGTACGTTTGCTTCAGTATTCGGGACTATTGGATAAATTATCGCTGTTACTTGAGCCTGTTTTTTCTTTGATCGGGCTTCCGGGTGAAACAGCCATTGTATTTATTACCAGTATATTTACTCCTTTATATGCACCCATTGCATTAATTACATCTATGTCGCTAACGGTACGTGAGGCTACCATATTGGCCCTTATGTGTCTTACGTCTCATAACTTGCCGGTAGAATCTGCTGTGCAATCCAAAACCGGTTCTGGCTTTTGGGAAATGAGTATTCTTCGTGTCTGTATGAGTTTTGTCATAGCCATGTGTTTACACTGGATCATGCCGTATAACGGATGGGGAGCTATTGGCGTAACGGTGAGCGCTGGGATATGTAACAGCATTTGGGATGTATTTATGCTCTGGTTGATGAGTTCTATGAAAGTAGTACTAACTATCTTGTTGGTTGTTACAGCATTGATGATCTTGCATTATCTCCTCGACGAGTTTAACCTGATGCGGAAATTATCTGCCGTCTTTGCCCCTTTGATGAAGCTGTTTGGATTGCCAAAAGACACAGCTTTTTTATGGCTGGTAGGGAATGTCGTAGGATTAGCCTATGGCAGTGCCATTATGATAGAACAAGTAGAACAAAAAAAACTATCGATTGCTGATGGTAAGTTACTCAATTATCATTTGGCCATGAGTCATTCCTTACTGGAAGACTCTCTTATTTTTATCGCCATAGGGATTCCTGCCTTATGGATTATTTTCACACGTTTGTTTTTTGCTATTGTTGTTGTATGGCTCCGACGCGCGTACAACTACTGTTATATAAGAAAAATTGCAATATAAGATGAAAGAAAGATTTTTACAACTTCTGAGAGAGAAGATATTGATATTGGATGGTGCAATGGGTACGATGATTCAAGCCTATAGACTATCTGAAAAGGATTATAAGGGCGAACCGTTTGCCAACTTTCCGAATGAGCAGAAAGGAAATAATGATCTGCTCAATATAACCCAACCGGAAATAATCAAGAAAATACATCGTCAATACTTGGATGCCGGCGTCGATATATTTGCTACCAATACCTTTAATGCCAATGCTGTTTCGATGGAAGATTACGGCATGCAGGCCTATGTAAAAGAAATGAATTTGGCAGCCGGACGTCTGTCTCGGGAAATAGCAGACGCATTTATGGCAGAATATCCGGAACGGACTGTTTTTGTAGCAGGCTCTATCGGGCCTACCAATAAAACAGCATCGATGAGTCCGGATGTAAACGACCCAGCTTTCCGCAATATTACCTACCAAGATTTATTTCTCGCTTACAAAGAACAAATAGAAGCATTAGTAGAGGGAGGAATAGATATTATACTTATAGAAACGGTTTTTGATACCCTTAATGCAAAAGCAGCCTTGGAAGCGGCGAATGTTGTATTGAAAGAGAAAAGAAAAGACCTTCCGGTAATGCTGTCTGTTACATTATCGGCGCAGGGAGGAAGAACCTTTTCCGGACAAACATTGCCGGCATTCTTAGCATCGGTGCAACAGGCCAATATTGTAAGCGTAGGATTGAATTGTTCGTTTGGCGCTACGGATATGAAACCTTATTTGCAAGAACTCGGACAAATAGCTCCTTATTATATCAGCGCTTATCCAAATGCCGGGCTGCCTAATAGCTTTGGACTGTATGATGAGACGCCGGAATTGATGGCTCAGCATGTAAAACCTTTTATAGAAGAAGGACTTGTTAATATCCTCGGTGGTTGCTGTGGTACAACGCCTGCCCATATTGCTCAATATGTATCACTTGTAAAAGGAGCAAAGCCGCATGTGCCTGCACCCAAACCGACATCCCTGTGGTTGTCTGGATTAGAGCTGTTAGAGGTTAAACCTGAAAATAATTTCATCAATATCGGCGAACGTTGTAATGTGGCAGGTTCCCGGAAATTTCTTCGTTTAATTCAAGAAGGCAATTATGAAGAAGCGCTTAGAATAGCACGTAAACAGGTGGAAGACGGTGCTCAGGTGATAGACATCAATATGGACGACGGCATGTTGGACGCTGTTAAAGAGATAACCGTATTTCTGAACCTGATTGCTTCTGAACCTGATATAGCACGTGTACCTGTTATGATAGATTCGTCTAAATGGGAAGTGATAGAAAACGCTTTAATGTGTGTACAGGGGAAGAGCATCGTAAACTCTATCAGCCTTAAAGAAGGAGAAGAAATATTTCTAAACCATGCTTCCCGCATCAAACAACTGGGAGCCGCCGTTGTTGTAATGGCTTTTGATGAAGAAGGACAGGCTGATGTATTTGAACGTAAAACGGAAGTTTGCAAGCGGGCATACGATTTATTAACAGAGAAAGCCGGATTTAATCCGCAGGATATTATTTTCGACCCGAATGTATTGGCCATTTCAACTGGTATAGAAGAGCATAACCGGTATGGCCTCGATTTTATCCGTTCGGTTGAATGGATAAAACAACATTTGCCGGGAGCCAAAGTGAGTGGAGGCATCAGTAATCTTTCATTTTCATTCCGGGGTAATAATTATGTAAGAGAAGCCATGCATTCTGTCTTCCTTTATCACGCCATAGGAAAAGGCTTGGATATGGGAATCGTCAATCCCTCTGCGTCTATTCTATATGAGGATATAGAGCCGACATTCCGTGAATTGCTCGAAGATGTAATTCTTAATCGCCGTCCGGAAGCTGCAGAGGACTTGGTTGGGTATGCAACCCCCCAACCCCCTAAAGGGGGGGCAAATAAGGACGACTCTCTCTACCCCCCCTTTAGGGGGCTGGGGGGTGTATCCGAACGCTTGCAATATGCCCTGATGAAAGGGATTGGAGATTATCTGGAAGAAGATTTGGCAGAAGCGCTGAAACAATATCCACGAGCCGTTGATATTATTGACGGCCCGTTAATGGACGGAATGAATAAGGTGGGAGAGTTGTTTGGGGCCGGAAAAATGTTTTTACCGCAAGTAGTGAAAACAGCTCGGACAATGAAGAAGGCAGTAGCGATTCTCCAGCCGGCTATCGAAGCGGAGAAGGCGGAAGCAGGATCGAAAAAAGCAGGAAAAGTTATTTTTGCAACGGTAAAAGGCGATGTGCATGATATTGGTAAAAACATCGTGTCTATCGTATTATCATGTAATAATTATGAGGTGATTGATTTAGGCGTAATGGTACCTGCTGATGTGATTGTAAAAAAAGCCATAGAAGAAAAACCGGATTTGGTTTGCCTTTCCGGGCTTATTACTCCGTCTTTGGAAGAAATGGCACATGTAGCGGATGAGATGCAAAAGGCGGGGCTGACTATACCGCTTATGGTAGGTGGAGCTACCACTTCAAAACTACATACAGCTGTAAAGATAGCGCCTCATTACGATTATCCGGTGATTCATGTTACAGATGCTTCGCAGAATCCTCTTATAGCCGCTAAGCTACTAAATCCGAATACCCGCCAGGCTTATCTGGAACAATTAGAAAGAGAATATGAAGAGCTTCGCCTTTCTTTAGAAGAAAAGAAAGATACGCTGATACCACTTGAGGAAGCAAGGAAGCATCCGGTAAAAATTGATTGGACAAATTACCAACCTCAAAAACCGACTCGGGAAGGATTACAGCTTATCCCCTATATCCCAATTGAGGAAATACGTCCTTATATAAATTGGATATTCTTTTTTTCGGCCTGGAAGTTATCCGGACGTTTTTCCGAAATTGCAGGAATAGACGGTTGTGACTCTTGCAGGGCAAATTGGTTGGCAAGTTTCCCGAAAGAAGACAGGGCGAAAGCATCCGAAGCGATGCAACTCTATAAAGACGCCAATCGATTATTAGAGCGTCTTGTTGAGATGAAAGTTGAATATTGTAAAGCCATCTATTGTTTTTACCCAGCCAATAGTGAAGGGGATACGATTGCATTCAAAAACGGTTTACGTATTCCTGTACTTCGCCAACAGAAGAAAAATAAAGACAATATCTATAAATCGTTAGCAGACTATATATTACCTGTTTCAACAAGGCGAACCGATTATATCGGGGCTTTCGTTGTAACAGCCGGCGCCGGCATGGACTCTCTCCGTACTAAATTTGAAGCGGAAGGAGACACCTATTCTTCTATGCTGCTACAAAGCCTAACCGACAGATTAGCAGAAGCTACAGCCGAATATCTTCACGAAAAAGTACGTCGTGAATATTGGAGATATGCTGCTAACGAATCACTCAGTATATCCGATTTATTTAAGGCGAAATATCAGGGTATACGCCCGGCAATAGGTTATCCGTCTTTACCCGACCAATTATTAAATGCCGAATTGGATAAATTACTTCAGTTCTCACAAATAGGCGTCAGCTTAACAGAAAATGGAGCCATGTACCCTACAGCTTCGGTGAGCGGCCTATATCTATCGCACCCCAATTCTTCTTATTTTATGATTGGTGAAATAGATGATGACCAATTAACCGATTATGCGTTAAGAAGAAACTTGGATAAGAAAGAACTTACCCGTTTTCTAAATAAAAATATCCGGTAACTCCCGTTATTGCCATTGAAGGAATTGTTCAAACGTGACTCCTTCAAAATTAGGAATAACCTTAGATGCTTTATTTAATAACGATTCGGCAGGATTGGTGGTACTGAGGGCAATAACCTGCATCCCCGCTTTTGTCGCCGCCCGAATTCCAGCAAAAGAATCTTCGAAAACCAGACAATCACCGGGAGATGCGTTTAAATCGGATGCTGCTAACAGATAACACACAGGATCTGGTTTTCCTTTCGTTATCCTGTCTGAAGTGACAATCGTGTTGAAAATAGTATCTAATTTATAGAGAGCAATAGCCCGTTCTATCTTTTCCATATCAGAGCTGGTAACCAAACCCATCGTAACATGGTGTTTTCTCAGCAAATGTAGAAACTCCATAGAACCCGGCATAGCAGGTAAGGCCATATGCCTTTCATATTCTGTAGACTCACGTATGATTGTTTGTTTTTCTTCTTCTGTACGATCATTAAAATAATTGGCAATAATATCAGGCAAGGTAGTACCTTTTATTACTTCAGCAAAATTTTCAATTCCTATGTTATACCGCTTACCTGCCTGGTTCCAGAAAATATCATAGATTGGCTCCGTATCTACTAAAACGCCATCAAAATCGAATAAAACTATTTTCATTTGTTATTTCTTTCCCAACAGGTAACTATCAATTTGCTTAACAAATTCTTCACGAGGAAGCGCTCCCTGAGCAATTTGAGGTATACCTTCTTTAGGAATAAATAAAAGAGTAGGAATACTCTGAATACCAAAAGCAGCAGCCAACTCTTTTTCGTTATCTACATTTATTTTATAAACAACAATATCATCCTTATAAAGAATTGCCAAGTCTTTTAAAATGGGAGATATCTTTTTACATGGACCACACCAATCAGCATAAAAATCCACAATACAAGGTTTATCACCTTCATATACCCAATTGTCGATATTACTTTCGTAATCAAATACTTTGGCGATAAAATCGGCTTTGTCTAAAACGATTACTTCTCCTTTTGCAACATTGCTATCAGCGGTAGGGTTATTATCTTTTGCCGACATTGAGCAGCTAATAAGAGAAAACATAACTGAAAGTACCAAAAGACCTTTCAACTTTTTCATAAATCTAAAAATCACTGAATTAATATTGAATACAAATGTAGAAATAAAATAATAAAAGTAACCATAAAAATCATAAAGATAAAATAATAGAACTAAATGATAGCCCATTACGATAAAGAAGCAGCATAACTCTTACTATATTTTAACGAACGATTGTGATAAAAAAGCAACTAATAAATTAGGAAGTGAAAAAATATTATTTACCTTTGCACCGCAATCAACAAAAAAGATTGCAAATGCAAAGGAGAGATGGCAGAGTGGTCGATCGCGGCGGTCTTGAAAACCGTTGAACTGAGAGGTTCCGGGGGTTCGAATCCCTCTCTCTCCGCAAACAAGGCTGAGAATCAGTAGATTACAAAACAAACACCCAATTTTACACCCAAGAATGTAAATTTGGGTGTTTTGTTTTAATTTAGTTGTGAATAGCAGATCCGGAATTAGCTTTCTGATTCATACTGCGACCTTGTTGAACAATTGTATATGGAACTTCCAAAATCACACTTTTCAGCCCG
>JAISDJ010000120.1 GCA_031264865.1 Tannerellaceae bacterium
AACTGCGGATTCTTAACAATCCGCCAATTATCTTTGTTTTGCTGTGTGGCTCCATCAATATATCCATAAAAAACAGGATTATATTTTCCACATTCAGCCAACACAGACGAAGCCTCTCCCCAACGCACCAAGTCAATAAAGCGGATGCCTTCAAAGAACAGTTCTGCTCTTCTTTCTGCCTTTACGCCGTATTCTATATTATTCATGTCAAGTGTAGGTGCTAACGACAATCCGGCTCTGTTTCGAACCAAATTGAGTGCATCCAAACCGCTCAATGTTCCTGCGGTTCCTCCCATGGCAATGGCTTCTGCATAATTAAGTAACACTTCCGAATACTTCATATAAACAAAATTATTATGCATATACTGTGTAAACATATCTTCTCCTCCCATAATATTTTCCCATCTCGGAATTAACTTAACACGAAAATAGCCTTCATTCTTAGATATCCCTTGAGGTTTAACTCCCTTATTTTGATCTGAATAAGAAAATAAAGTTTCATCCAATAAGTCTTCATAAGTAGCTAAAAAGGCTCTATAACGCTTACTTTTTGAACCATTTCCCAACTTATCATGCAAATCCATAAATGCGCCGAATGACTCTGATGCATATGCAACATTTCCCCAGCCTCCTGCATTATAAATATTATCAGGGAAAAAGATCTCATTAACATCCCAGTTAGAATAGAGAGCATCCATCATGCCTGCTTGTGAAGCCGGATATTCCGGATTAATATCACATTCCCATAAATATTCGGAGCAAAAATCAGAAGTATAACGATTGAGTTCCGCAAGGTCTGGCACTAATTCATAAAGGCCTGTTGCTATTACTTTGCTATAGAGAATACTTGCAGCTTCATTATACTTTTTCTGCCATAAACAGGCTTTCCCAAGATATGCGTAAGCTGCTTCCTTGGTTAAACGCCCTCCTATTTCAGATTGTCCGTCAAGGCCTTTTTTAGAGGGTAATCCTTCAGCGGCTTCATTAAGTTCGCGCTCAATAAACACCCATGAATCTTCTGCCGGGGTATTACCTTCTTCTCCGGTCATAATATGATCTGCAAGGGGAGGTGTTCCCCACAATTGTACGAGATTCATCATCATGATTGCCCGGATAACCCTTGCTTCGGAAATTATCCGGTTTTTCACAGTTGCCGATGCGACATTGTTTTTAGGAAAATTCTCGACAATCATATTACACCAATAGATAATAGAGTAATGATAAGACCAAATCTTCGTATAAATCGGGCTGTCTGCTACATCAACATAGAGGTAATAATCACCAAAGTCACCACCCATTCGTTCAAGATGATACTTAAATGACCAGGCACTGGTGGTTGTTCCAACAAAATTATCTGTATATACATGTCCCCGTATCTTGTAATATATAGCTGCTATAAATTGGTTAACCGCTTCATCGTCCGCATTTGAATAAGTAGCATCAACAGGCTGGACGCCTTGCTGTGGTATATCCAGTTGATCTTCACAAGAAATTAAGTTTGTTATTCCTGCAATTAGTATTGCTATTAGATATTTCTTCATAATGCTTTATTGTTATTTTGTTAATGTCAAAGTTGTTAAAATGTAAGATTCAGTCCAACCATAACCGATTTAGATACAGGATAACCTCCTAAATCAGTCGCCATTGATTCAGATGAATTTACGCGAACTTCAGGGTCAAGACCAGGATAATTTGTAAAAGTGAAAAAATCATCCATCGACACATACAATCGCAGTGCTGACATCTGAATTTTATTTAGTAATGACTGAGGTACGTTATAGCCTAACTGTATTTGTTTAATTTTAAAGTAAGAACCGTCAAAAACATAAGCATCTGAACGCACATAGCTTGGTTCACTGACATAATATGGAGCTGCACGCTTAGCATTGGGATTTTCAAGAGTCCATCTTTCATCGAACATGAACTGCGGCATGTTATAACGTTTATTTATTACATTTTTTGACATACCATATAGTATTTTATTGCCTTGCGTACCTGCACCATAAAGGCTAAAATCGAAGTTTTTATACGACATAGACAAATTTATTCCATAAGTAAAATCAGGTATGCCATTTCCAATAAACGTTCTGTCAGCATCAGAGATAACTCCGTCAGGAGCAGGATTGCCATTCTCATCAAAAGCGCCTGCAATATCTTTAAAGATCGGGCTGCCATCGGTTGGGTTTATGCTTTCTACCTTATAACCACGCAGGTACCAAATGGGGTAACCTTCTTCAAAAAAAGAGACACCTCTACTGTCTTGAAGCCTTACCCCTTTACCCTTATATTCATCCACATTGTTGGAAAGTGGAGTAATATTAGCTTTAACGCTGTACTTGAAATCGTTATCGATTCTATCTTTCCATTCTATATCAAATTCAAAACCATGATTATTCACTTTTCCAACATTTTGATACACAAAGTTTGTACCTGTAGTAAGGTTAGCCGTTGATCTGACCAATAAACCATCTGTGCTTTTATCGAAATAATCAGCTGTAAATGTTAATCTGCTTTTAAAAAAACTAAAATCCACTCCTAAGTCGAGCTGAACCGACTCCTCCCATCTGAGTTTCGGATTTGCCAGATACGTGCTTGGATACATACCGGATATTAATTTCCCATTCATATAATAGTTATAGTATGCTGCCTCATCTGCATCTGTTCCGGATCTCACGGAAGAAGCCCACATATAACCTCCAAGGTTGCTGATACTACCATTTTTGCCGTAAGAGGCTCTTACTTTTAAAGAGGATAAAATATCCCGGTTGATATTCTGCATGAAACTTTCATTGGTTACATTCCATCCAACAGATACCGAAGGAAAATAGCCCCAGTTATGTTCCAAGTCTAAGTATGCAGCATCGTAAGAGTCCGCACGAAAGTTAAACTGCAAATTATACCGGTTGTTGTAATCCAAGGCAAAGCGTCCAAAATAAGAAATCTGCGCTTTATTTGTAGTATGCCCCAAAACGTAATCAAGAGCGTCTATGGTAGAATAATCCAAATGCAGAAAATTGTCCTGCCTATTAAGCAATTCATTGGTTGAAGATGCTATGTAATTTGCTTTGCTTTTAATAAATGATGTTCCAGCAAGTACTGAAAAGGTATTCTTGTTAATTACCAAACTGTAATTAGCAAAGTTTTCCCATTGATAATACAACATGCTTTCCTGACTTACCTCCAGATAGGGACTTTTATTCGATGCCCCTGCCCCCGTTGTAAGCCAATATGGTTTTTCATAATT
>JAISDJ010000040.1 GCA_031264865.1 Tannerellaceae bacterium
CTTTTTTAGGGGTTTCGGGTTGGGGAGCCGGATTGGATTTCGGTTCCCTGACCGGCTTCGGCGACATGGAAACGACAAGCGGCGCGTCATCGTAATCATCCGACAAACCCAACTGCAAACCGGAATGTAGTGTTTGAACACATCCAGACCGTTATTTGTCCTTCTTAATATTTCGTCTCTGTTCAACATGAAGTTGGTGATTTTTAATTAAATCCTGTAAATGTTCATCGCTCCGGCGGATGATGTTGTTTTGCAGCAGGCGTTGAAGCTCGCTGATCCGGTAGAAATTTTTCCCGCGTATCCGCGAAAAATTAATGGAGCCCTCCGTACGCAACCGTTGGAGGGTACGCGAACTGATTTTGAGGAAAGTGCAGATTTCGTAACTGTCCACCCAGCCGTCTTCTTCGGGCGGTTCCTCCGTCTTTGCCTGAATGGCGATTACAAGTTTGGCAATCGTATTGATTTTTGCCATTAATTCCTTGAATGACTGCGAATCTATTGTTATAACTTCCATAACAAAAAATTTTGCAAAGTTCGCCCGCCGGAAAAGGATAAAAATATAAGTGATGTTTTTTGAGGCGTACTTTTAACATTCCGGCATAACCGGAAAGAAAATAATAGTTTGATAAACAGGTATTTGAAGAATTGAAAAAAACATGAAAACGACGAAAATCAGGCAAAAAAAGCATCATATTTTTTTACGGGCATAAATAACTGAAAGTAAGGATAATATAAATTTCAATCGCGAAAAACACATGAAAAACGGACAAAAAAGGGGCAATTTCGATGTAAAACGGATAATACCGGAAGAAAAAAAATTTTGGAGGGAGACGGCGGGGAGGGAGTGAACAGGTCAAACTGTAGTGCAAGGTGCAAGCATATATGTATATATATAGGCTTGCACCTTGCACTTACGCAAATGATTATTTATCAAAAAGTTTTGTTTTTCAAAAAAATGCCGTATCTTTGCTCTTGAGTTTTATGCAGACAAAGGGTAGTCAGAAGCGGCCAAACAGGTATTCAAAATTCGCTCTAATTCGTACCCCATAAAACAAAAATAATAGCTTATCTTTCTGTTTTACAAGAAATTCCAAAATTTAAAATAAGCCCCGTCAGGGCATAATACAAATACATTCATTATTACACCCTTCCAGGGTTAGGGATTGGGGTGGGACGGATTATGGGCAATAGGATTGAAATCCTATCCTAAGCTATTCGTTCCTTGCAGGAACAGGCTACGTATCAACTCAGAGCGTTGTTGTTTTCCCGCAGGGAATAAATATCTAAGAATAGGGTTTCAACCCTATTTAATGAACGTATCTTCCCCAATCCATAGCCCTTTCTGGGCGTAATACAAATACATTCATTATTTCATTGCGATGTCTTTAGGAAACCATTGTGATCCTTTTATAAAACCATCACAATCCTTTTATAAAACCATTGTGATGGTTTTATAAAGACTATATGATGATTCTCCTTACTATGCAATACTCCAGGCAAACAAAAGCCCCCTCCGGTTTATCCGGAGAGGGCTTTATTATTATAGCTCGGTTATAAATGCTATTCAGGTATCATTTACTTAACGATAGCCTTAACAGCAGCTTCACCTTCTACAGCAACTACTACGATACCCTTAGGTAATGGAAGTGTTACATTGCTGGAAGAGATGGTTTGGCTGGTAACCGTTTGTCCTAAGATATTGCTGATAGCAACTTTCTTGCCATTGGCATTCAGGATAGTAACAGCGCCTGTTTCACCGATAACTTGTACGGAAGAAACAGCAGGTGTATTTTCGTTGCCTACTACTTTCTTTTCGTCTTCGACACCTTCAACAACGTTGAAGATTTCAGCACCGTTTTGTTGTGCTTCAACAATGTCGACCGCTTGGCTAACTACAGGAACATTATTCTGAATCTTAATCCATCTACCAAGTTGTGGACCCATTTCTTCTGTAGGCTGGCCATAAGCGCCTTCATTGTTTCTTGATTCAATTAAGAAAGCTCTTGATTGTGCATTCTTAGGATCGCTTGTACCTTCCGGATCAATCAAACGGAACTGGAATACCATACTCTTACCATTGTAAGCATCGGTATAAGCATCGTTTGCTCCCCAAGAAGGATTACCATTTCTGTTCCATCTTGGTTTGTAGTGAGTGTTAGCTCCTAAATAATGTTTGTCGGCACGATGTACTCCTGTTAATAAATAAGCAGAGTCGATGTCGTTCATATCTGGATTATTGCGTAATACATAGAATGTGTCACCCATATGTACACCGTCTACAAATGCTAAACGAGTTGTATATTCTGCACCATATGCGAATTTACCAACATAGTCTGCTTTTCTCGGATCGTTGTTATCAGTATCAAAGCGGCCAATTGAATCCTGAGCATTGAACACATAGAATGCTCTGGTGAATGAAGGTCTCAGGATTGTGTCGATCTTACTGGTTGTAGATTCAAGTACTTTACCTGTTGAATCCCAAACAGAGTCTTTCCTGATCTTAAAGATCGTATCGCCTGTTATAATGTGAGGACGTACAGCCAACATATACTGAGGTTTCGGAGTGTATTCTCTTGAGTCGGCTGCACTTGCTCCGCTTGATTTTCTCTTCACAAATGCGGTATCAACATAGAGTGTATAGCTCAAGCGACCGTCTACTTCTTTATACTGATTGATGTTATACAATCCTAAGAAGCTGATATTTGCTTTACCCCAAGCCGTAAGATCATCACGGTAGTCGTTTGTTCCGGGTTTGTTTGGATCCGGGCTTCCTGTACCTCTTGGAGAGTTTTCAAACAAGAATTCATTTTCCCAGTTGTTCTGTTTCGTGAATCTCAACCATTGAGGAGCATTATCAGTTGTACCGAAGATTTCTTTTACTTCACGGCTACCATAGGTTTCACCGTCGAATCTTCTGTATAATGGTTCTGTCCATTGAAGGATAGCAAATGCTGATGTTCTGGTTTCTTTCTGAACTTGTTCGTAAGCCCACAAACTGTTGTCGTCGATACCTACTTTAATAACGTCTTTTCTACTAAGAGGTGAGTTAGAATATCCAAATGAACCGGTATCAACCAATGCATAATAATTCACGCCGTCTTTGGTATTGTTAGTTTTCAGCAAGAATACAGCTGTATCTTCGGCTGCAACGTCTTTACCAACAACATATCTGTGTTCTGCTTTGTTTAACAGAAGCGTCTTACCTGAGTTAGTCAGTCTGGAAGCATCTTTTACACGAATTATGTATGATTTCTTCACCAACTTGGCTAAATCGGGGATTTTATCTGTCCAGTAACCATAGCGAGTCTCGTTTGTACTGCCGTTGGCTTTACTGAAAGGAACAATTTCAAACTGAGTTCTGGATTTTGCTACATATAAAGATGTATCCGTACCAATCTTAGCTACATCTAAGAATTGTGAAGCATCAAATGCGTGCAGATAGTTAAATACATAGGTATTAAATCTGGCATCTTCCTGAGTAATATTCTTGTATCCTAAATATTGATCTTTCTTTTGTTTAAGAGGAACTTCATGGAAGTACTCATTTGTAGCTTTTACATCACCGCCAAATAGTGTAGCAAATTCATTTTCTCTTAATTGCAAAGACAAATGTTGGATTGTTTTTCCACCAGGTCCACCAGGCAGACTTTGATAGAACTCACGGTTTGTAATTCTGATAGGAGATGTTTCAAGATTCGTATTTCTTGTTTTTTCTACTACCCACTGATAAGCCGGGATTTCATTAGGATCAACATTTTCGGCTAATTTCACCCATGTAGGAGCAAGATTACTTCCTTGAACTGTATCTGTATAGATAGGAACAATTAAATAGTATCCTCTGGAGTCGGTAATTGTATATAAGTTTTCACGAATAGAAGTTAAATCAATAACCGGAGCTTCGCAACCTTTCAGACCAAATGCAATACGGGTAGAAACTTCTTTTGTACCAATCGTAAGAAGACTTACTTGACCGGAAACCAAGTCTTGCAGTTTAACATGAAGCGAATCTTTTCCGAAAGAAGATCCTCCAAATTGTGTATTCCATCTAGTTTTATGATACTGATACCAATTACCGGCATATGATTCATAAGGGGAAATTGCTTGCATCACATCAATTGCTAAACTATCGTTCATTACATTATATCTCGCTTGGAAATAATATTGTTTTTCGATAGCTGCTTGTTGAACAGTGGCAAGAACCCCAGTATCAGGGAGATTTCCATAAGCAAATTTCAAGAATTTTACACCAAAATCACCGGTATAAGCAGTGTCTACGCGTAGATATGTAGAGTCACCTGTACTTGTTTTTTTGAAAAATTTCAACCAAGGACCAGGACCGTCAGCAGTAGCATCGAAACGGTCGGGATGAACACTTATAGCCTTAATAGCGTCTTGGAATTCGCTCGGAATACTTGGAGCTGGGTGAAATTGCAAACCAATGAAACCTTCTTTCTGAGTATTAATAACAGTGTTGAATTCGTCAGCAGTAAGTATTTTTTCTGCTGGTTTATATACAGTAAAGAAGATTACACTGTCCTGACCAGTACCACCCCACTCAAATTTTGTCTTTGCAGGGAAAGATTGAACACCTACTACAGGGCTCCCATCGGTATTTTCTCTCAAGACAAATGTTAATACTTCATCATCTGTACCAGAATACAAAACGAGAGGTCTTTGCTCTTCTAATGATGTTGCTTTATATGTGCGAGAGAAATCCCATCTTGTAAGATTACCATTCATAACATTGATAGAATCGGATGCCGTATTACTACTCGGTAATTTCAAATCCAAATCATCAACAGAAACAGCTAAAATACCGCCACCGCCTTCTCCACCTTTATTAGTAAAGGTATAAGTCGGGCCTAAGCCTTGATCTTCTCTGTCTGTTACGCTAATACACCATAGAGAGTTGCCTAACTTAGCTTCATTGTCTAGCGTAGCTCTAATATACCCTTCATTGTCAACTTGTAGGTAGTAGAAACTCCCTACAGTCGAAGTAGTTTCCCCAACAAGATGATAGAGGTTCTTTGCCTGTCTTTCAGCGGTAAGTGGATCTTGTTCTTTGGCATTAGCCGGCGATATTTGAGCGCTGACAGTCCCAAACGATGCCACCAGCATTAAGGCGCCGGCAATCAAAGTAAAAAACTTTTTGTTCATAATTTAAAAATTTAATATTAATACTAAAAGTAAAAATTGAGATTTCCTTTTTTATACATTATTTGCTTGTTACTGTTATCTTTATTTCAAGCACACGAACGTTCTTTTTGTTAGTGTGTGGATAAAAAATAAATGAACATTTTTTCACTCAGCAAAGGTATGTATTAGTTTCAGATACGCAATTATTTTAAATATTTTTTTAGCCGATCTATCGCCTTTCTTATCAATCAAATACTAATTCTTGTACAAAACCTCTCTTTTGTATGACAAACTTGTTTTCCCGCAATCGAGGGGATAAAATATATATTCTTAATAAGCCAGCATATATGTGTTTTATGGGGGCTGTTTGCCCGTTTCAGAAATAGTTCGTAGATTTGAGCCTGAAGTCTATGACAATCAAAGAACCATCCCGACCAAAAGTTCAGGATAACCAAACGGGGAGTCGTATTTTTAGCACTGTTAAAGAAGTAGGAGAATGGCGAAAGGTAAGTTTTATGTGGTTTGGAAGGGCTTGAACCCTGGCGTTTATGATAATTGGGAAGATTGTAAAAGGCAGGTTGAAGGGCAGGAAGGTGCAAGGTATAAATCGTTTGCTTCCCGGCAGGAGGCTGTCGATGCCTTGGAGCAAGGATATCCTTTTCACTCGAAGCAAACCGGTTCATACAAAGCTTCCTCTCATGAATTTAAAAAAACGTCTGCCGGATCACCTGATCCGGAGAGTATAGCTGTTGATGCTGCTTGCAGTGGTAATCCGGGTGATATGGAATACCGGGGTGTGTATGTCCGTACCGGTCAGGAAATCTTTCATATAGGCCCGTTAAAGCAGGGAACGAATAATGTAGGTGAATTTCTCGCTCTTGTACATGGATTAGCCTTGTTGAAAAAAACGAACAGTAATCTCCCCATTTATACGGATAGTGTAAATGCCATGAAATGGGTGAAAAATAAGAAAAGCAAAACATTATTAGAGCGTATGCCTGTGAATGAGCCTATCTTCAATTTAATAGAACGCGCGGAAAAATGGCTTCAGGAAAACACCTATACTACATCTATCATCAAATGGGAAACTTCCGAATGGGGAGAGATACCGGCAGACTTCGGGAGAAAATGAAAATAGAGCCTAAAATAGTTCTGAATCCGCAGCAAAAGGTGTTTGAATCCTTTGTACGTTCCCTACCGGACACATTTGACAAGGGTGGACGTACCATCTACAAACAACGGAACGAAATTAAAGTGTTCGAGATCGGTGGCATTGCAGTCAACGTAAAGCGCTATCGGAAGCCTCATCTCTTGAATCGTGTGGCATACACCTTCTTTCGTTCCTCCAAGGCTGAACGTTCTTATCGCTACGCCTTCCGGCTACGGGAAATGGGTATCGACACTCCGGAGCCGTTCGCCTATATCCTGATTAAAAAAAACGGATTACTCCATATATCCTACTATGTCTGCCGCCAGGTACCGTATGAACATACGATGTACGAATTTGGCCGTGGAGGCATTGCCGGGCGCGAATCCATTTTACAGGCTTTTGCTGTGTACACGGCTCGCTTGCACGAAGCCGGCGTCTATCACCGCGACTATTCGCCGGGGAATATTCTGTTCCATCAGGAGGGAGAGGATGTTCGGTTTTGCCTGGTGGACATCAACCGGATGCGCTTCGGACCGGTATCTGTCAAGCAAGGTTGCGCTGCGTTCGCCCGTTTGTGGGGACCGGAGTCGATGTTCCGGCTGCTGGCGGAACGCTATGCAAAGGAACGCGGAGAGGATGTTGGATATTGTGTTCGCTGGACGCTGTATTACCGCCGCCGTTTCTGGAATGCCTCCCTGCGCCGGGGCGACCTTCCCTTCGACTGGGATATCTCGCCCGCTTGACGACCGGATACGGAGCGTCGGTTACTCAATCTGGGGCGATTCGCGATATCCGTTTTCGACCCACGTGACTTGCCGCTGCTGCCGCCCAAGTGCAACGGATTTATTATGCTGCAGATGTTCACGCGTATTCTTAATATGTCTCAAATGACCCTGTATGCAGCTATGCTTAATGGTAATTGTGACTATTCCCTGGTTTTTCATTCGGCCGATAAAATCATTGTCTTCATATCCCCACCCAACCAGATCATTATCGAAACCGTTGATCAAAAGCGCATCCTCTTTCCAATAAGACATGTTCGATCCGGCTGCCCAACGCATATCTCTGTGACGAGACTTTGATATAAACCAGTTTGCCAGTATCTTGCTACGGACATTGCGGAAAAGGGGGTAGAAGGTGAACGGTAAGGAGAAGCAGGATAACTGGAAATTGCGAGTCTTGAGTTTTCTTTTCGTCATTCTTGCGGTATAATTCATTCTGGAAGCGATGATGATGTGCTTTGCTTTTCGGAAATGGAGATGGTCTGCTATGAAATGTTTTTCCAGAACTACGTCACCGTCGATTTGGATAATGTAGGGGGCTTCCGCCTGCCTGATCGCCTTGTTCCTGATCAAGCTGAGTCGAAAGCCTTTGTCGGACTGCCAGACATGCTTGATGGGAACGGGAAAAATGGATTGACACAATTGAATGATTGCAGCCGTGTCTGGTGTGGATCCGTCGTCTGCTATAATGATTTCTCTTGGCATTATGGTTTGGGATAATACGCTGCATAAAGTCAGTTCCAACCTGTCCGGACTGTTGTATGTGGTGACAATTAAGGATACCGAAGCATTTATACTAGGTGAAACTTTCTTGTCTCTTAATGCAATCCATTCATTTTTATCCATATGATTATTTATCTTTTAATTGTACGATATTTATTATAAAGGCGCAAAGATAGTGATTTTTTAGTAAAGCGGTCAATTGTTTATATGCCCGGATTAATAGTGACTTTCATGCGGAGAGAGTTTCTTCTATTTTATCAATGATTTGTTTTGAAGGAAGCTGGGTAAGGCAAGCCCAGTCGCCACGGAAACAAGGTTTCTCGCCAAAGATGGAACAGGGACGGCAATCCAGCGTTATCTGTATGGCGTCTTCCGGCCTTTGATGATAACCATAGAAGCCGGCGTACGGATGTGTGGCGCCCCAGACAGATAATACTCTTGTCCCTACCAGGGATGCAAAGTGCATATTGGCGGAGTCCATGCAAAGCAATACATCCAGGCGACTGATAAGCGCTAATTCTTTATCAAGCGAATAACGCCCTACTACCATCTTAACCCTTGGAAACTGTTGCGACCATTGTTCCAGGATACCTTCTTCATCTCCTTTGGCTCCCAGCAAGAAGAGGGTATAATCTTTGTGTTCCGACAAAGCTTCTACGATTTGTTTCATCTTTTCTATGGGATATATCTTGCCCTTATGTTTGGCAAAAGGGGCTATTCCTATCCATTTCCCAGTCTTTTCGCCAATTACTTCCGTCATTAAGGAAAGATTAACGGGGCGTTCGTCAAAGAGTGAATGAAAACTTTCGGTAGAATGGAGGCCGGCAGCTTTAAATACGTCGGCATAGCGTTCTATAACCGGGCGGATGGGTTTCAGTATTTTGTTTTTCCGGGCTGTTAGCTGTCTGCGTTCTTTCCGGGCTTTGTCTACTACGAATACTTTTTTCCCTTTCAGACGGAAAAGCGTTCGGATAATCATCGTCCGGATGACATTATGCAGGTCGAGCACCATGTCGAAATCATATTTCGAAAAGGCCCAGGCGAAACGAAATAAACCTCTGAATGTTTTCTCCGGACCGGTTATACTGATACCTGTTACATCCACATTTTTCGGACGATTTATAAATACCGGAATCAGGAAGGCTTGTGTAAGCACGACAAACGTATCCTCAGGGTTTGCTTTTGCGGCAGCGTATATCGCCGGGACAGTCATTGCCACATCGCCAATCGCCGAAAGTCGTATAACTAAGATTTTTGCCATTATTTTTTTCCGTAGAGCACAGGGTTCAGAGCAGGATCATTGTACATTTTCATTTGTTTGTACACCTTCATATACTTTCTGCCTTCTTTTATATCATTTAGCAATTGGTCTAAGGCGGCGGAGAGATCTTTTTTCTGTTCCAGTAAGACAGCTAATTTTTGCTGACAGGCTGCTTTGTGTGCCGGTTCTGCATCCGGACGGGTTGCTTCCTGGTACATATGATATATTTTCAAGGCAAGGATGGATAAGCGGTCTACCGCCCAAGCCGGGCTTTCGGTGTTGATAGTTGCATCGGACAACATTTCAACCTCTTTGTATGTGTCCAGAAAGTAGCTGTCGATTAGTTCTACTAAATCGGTTCTGTCTTGATTGGATTTATCGATCCGGCGTTTGAGGGCTAATGCCTCTTCCGGATCGATGTTCGGATTACGGATGATATCTTCCAGATGCCATTGAACAGCATCTATCCAGTTTTTCAGATAGAGGTAATATTCGATGCTTTTTGCTTCGTATGGATTGTTTACCGGTGTATCTACATGGTCTTTTACATGATAATCATTTGTAGCCTTTTCAAAGATTTGATAACTTATTGTACTGAAACTCATAATTAATTTGTTTTATTGGCAAAGGTAATGAAAAAAGTAGTTAAAGTAGTTAAAGCAGCTAACTCCTTGACTACTTTAACTACTCTAACTACTCTAACTACTCTGATTCCTTTATTTATTCCACACCCGAGCTGCCGGTACCCCGGGGAGAGGTTTGCGGGTTTTGAGGTCTTTCATTACCTCTTCTATGGCGCGGGTGAGTTGTTGGTCTTCGCCGTTCCACTCTTTGATAGGGTCGTTGTCTATCAGGATGTCGGGGTCTACGCCATGGTTTTCGATAACCCAGTCGCCCGTTTTGGGGTCGTAGCTGGTGAAGAAAGGTACGCGAAGGTCTGTCCCGTCAATGAATGGGAGGGAGCCGCTGATGCCTACGATACCTCCCCATGTGCGTGTGCCGATTAGTTTACCCAGTCCGAGTGCGCGGAATCCCCAGGGGAATAAATCGCCGTCGGAAGCGGAGTATTTATTGATAAGGCATACTTTGGGGCCTACCTGCACGGCGTCGGGAATGGTTCCTGTACGTTTGGAGCCCCGGTACATTGTCAGGCGATAAGGTTCGCGGGCGAGGCGTTCCAGGATCATCGGCGAAACATTTCCGCCGCCATTGGCACGATCGTCAATAATCAATCCCTCTTTGTCCAATTGTGGGTAGAAATAACGTGCGAACTCATTGAGGCCTTCTACGCCCATGTCGGGGATATATACATAGCCTACTTTGCCGTTCGTGGCCTCATCTACTTTACGGATATTCTCCTGCACCCAGTTATAGTGCTGCAAGGCATATTCGTCGGCCAGCGGGGTGATGACTACTTTGCGTGCGCCTGCCAATTGCGCTTTTGCGTTTAGCGATAGCTCAGTCGGGATATTTGCTTTGCCGATCAATAGCGAGTACATATCCTTCACACTGCTTGTTGGCACGCCGTCTATCGCTACGATATATTCGCCGTCTTTTGCGTCGATACCCGGTTCGGTCAGTGGCGAGCGTAAATCCTTGCTCCACGAAGCGCCCGGCCATATCTTTTCCAGGCGGAAGAAACCAGTGGAAGCGTCGCGGGTGATATCGGCGCCTAAGAGGCCGGTCTGTATTCTGGCGGGCTTTTCATATTCTCCCGGGCTGATGTAGGCGTGGCCTACGTTCAGTTCGCTAATCATCTCGCCAATTACGTAGTTCAGGTCGAGGCGGTTCTTTATGTAAGGGAGTAACACCTCGTATTTCTTTTTCATGGCCTTCCAGTCTACGCCGTGCATGTTTTCTACATAGAAACCATCGCGCATGGCTCGCCAGGCTTCGTTGAATATCTGATTCCACTCCTGCGGGTAGCCGGTTGTTATCTTCATGTCTCCTACGTTCACGGTTTCTTTCAGCTCTGTTTTGGCCGAAGGTATATCCATTACGTACAGCATGGGCAGAGACGTCATGAAGAGGGCTTTCTTGCTTCCCGGCTCTACATACATAAAAGCGTTGTCGGCAATATCCTCTTGTTTTTGTTTTTTTAGATCGAACACTTTTGTGCTCCTGCCGCTTGCATAATACACTTTCTCGCCATTGGCATAGAAGTTTCCGTATCTTCCGGGCGAAACAGGCAGTTTAATAATCCGCTCTGTGATGCCGTCTTCGTCGAATTTCACGGTGGGGGCAGTTGTTTTTTCATCATTTGATGCTTCTTTTCCTTTTTCCTTGTTTTCCTTTTCACCGTTCACTACGGCGTCTTTTTGGAGGAAAGGCGAGGGGGTGTCTTTGCTCAGGAGGGCCAGGTAGACGCCTCCCATGTTGCTGTAAGAATGGTTCCATTCGGTGCTGCTATACGTGGGGTTGAAATCCCGCATGGAGGTGAAGACGAGGTATTTGCCGTCGGTGCTGAATACCGGCGAATAGGAATCATACCATTTGTCGGTCACCGGGTATTCCTTTTTGTCGGCGATATTATATATGTATATAATGTCGAAGTCGTTCCCGGCCATCCGGACGTAGGTGAGCCAGTTGTTGTCGGGCGAAAAATGTACGCCGCGTATTTCGCTGAGGGGGTCTTGCAATATGTTGACAACATTCTTTGCAGCGACGTCCAGCAGGTTGATACGATTTTTCCGGTCGGTGTAAACAATCTTCTTCGAATCGGGGCTCCACTCGAAATCGCGGATATAGGTGTCGTTGTTTTTAGTCAACTGAACCGGTTCGCCACCGGCGGCGTCCTGCATCCACAACTCTGTTTCGCCTGTTGCGTCGGAAATGTAAACAATCCATTTGCCGTCGGGCGACCATTGGGCATTACGCTCGTGTACGCCGGGCGTACGGGTAATGTTTTTGGTTACTCCTTTATCAGCAGGGATGTTAAATACTTCGCCGCGGGTGGTTATGGCTAGCCGCTCTCCGTCCGGCGAAAGGCTTACAGCGGTGATATACTTCGCGCCGTCTTTTATATCAGAGCGGGCGTAGATGTTGTCGGATGAAAGGGTGATGGTTACTTTCTGCGGTTGACGGTCGGCTACATTCATCTTATAGATGTATCCGCCGTTTTCAAATACGATTGTATTCCCATGTATGCTGGGGAATTTTACATCGTATTCAGTAAAGTTGGTTACCTTTTCGGTTTGTTTGGAGGTTGTATTGTATACAAATAGATTCATGATGCGGTCGCGGTCGGAGATATAGAAGATATTATCTCCCGCCCACATCGGCATGATGTCTTGTGCCACGTTGTCGGTGATGTTTTCTATTGTTTTTCGGGCAGGGTCGTATATCCATACGTCGTCGGCCATGCCACCTTTGTAGTATTTCCAGGTACGAAATTCACGCATTACGCGATTGTATGCTAGTTTGCTACCATCGGGTGAATAACAACAGAAGCCTCCTTCGGGCAAAGGAATGGGCTGGGATAATCCGCCCTCCTTATTTACGGTGTATAATTTGCCGTCGAAGCCGGAACTGATACGGTTACGGTAAACGATGCTATTTCCATCGGGTGTCCAGCCCATGACGATGTTGTTTGGTCCCATTCGGTCACCCAGGTCGTCGCGGGCGTTGGTAGCGGTATATGTCACCCGCAGCGGCTCGCCCCCAACGGCCGGGATGGCGTACACTTCGGTATTTCCGTCGTACTGGCCGGTAAAGGCAACTGTTTTTCCGTCGGGCGAGAAGCGGGGAAACATTTCATATCCCACATGTGAGGTTAGCCGGGAGGCTTCTCCCCCGTTTATCGACACTTTATATAAGTCTCCGGCATATGAAAAAACAATCTCATTGCCATTCGTGGTCGGAAAGCGCAAAAGCCTTCCTTCGCCTGCTGCCGAAGCCATGAAAACAGCCCCGACACATACAATTAAAATAGATAACAATCTTTTTCGCATATGTTTCATGATTTAGTTATTTGCAAAGGTAATTAAAAAAAAGTAGTTAAAGTAGTCAAGTAGTTAGAGTAGTTAAGTAGTCAAAATAGGGTGGGCCGTGGGCGTGGCGAGCCAGCGGTCGCCGAGACGATATACCGGATACCAGGCCGAAAGGAAACCTATCGCCATTACCGTTACAAAAATAAGGAAGATATCTGTGAAGACTACGCGTACCGGATAGCTGTCAATGATAAAGGCACCGGCGGCTCCCATCTTTATCAGTCCTAATTCTTGTTGGAGAAGACAAAGGATAAGCCCGATTATAATCCCTGTCAGGGCGCCGAAGCCGGAAATCATCCACCCTTCAAAGAGAAAGATGCGGCGGATTAAAGAATCGCCGGCTCCCAGGTTGCGGAGTGTTTTTACATCATTTTGCTTCTCTATCATTAGCATCGATAAGGAGCCAATTACATTAAATAAGGCTATCGCCAGTATGAAACAAAGGATAAGGAAAGTCATCCATTTTTCTATCTGCATCATTTTGAAAGAAGCTTCCTGTTGTTCAAAGCGGTCTTTCACCACAAAATCATCGCCAAGCAGCGCTTTCACTTCTTTCTTTACGGATGCGGCTCCGGCTTCCTCTTTCAGCATTATCTCGATGGCGGATACTTCCTTTTCGTAAATAAATAGCTTTTTTGCCAAGGCAAGGGGTACAATCATATACTCATCGTCGTACATTGGCTGGTTCATCCGGAAGACGCCGCGGATATAAGCATACTCCGAGTTGAAAGACGCCGCCGGATTCGACAGGTTTATACGTTCCCCTCGCTTGGGTGCGTATATTTCGAGGGGATAAACAAAGTTGGCATTGATTCCTAAAGCAGCGGCAAGTCCGATGCCAAGCGTAGCATAATCCGTTACCTCATCGTAAAGGATAAATTCGCCGTCGATTAGTACTTTGTCGATAGAGGTGAGCTCCTGGTAGTTGTCGTCTACGCCCTTGATTATTCCGATTTGCTGGCGTTCTCCATATTTTATCAACGCATGGTCTTGCAATACTTCGCAATACGACGCTATTCCGTTTATCTCCATCAGTTGTTGTGTCTTTTCCGAAGGTTCGAACACCTTTCCTGTGCGGGGTGTTACTTTTAAGTCGGGGTCGAGATTGCTGAACATCGACGCTATCAAGTCAGTAAATCCATTAAACACCGACAGGGCGCAAACCAAGGCGATTGTAGCCACTACCACTCCACACACAGACACCATTGATATGATATTGATGGCATTGTGCGACTTCTTGGAGAAAAGGTACCGGCGGGCTATGAAGAAGGAGAGGTTCAATTTTAATTGTTAAGCAGTTTGTCGATGTTTTCTATATAATCCAATGAGTCGTCGATGAAAAAGGAGAGGTTGGGGATTTGCCGGAGCTGCGTGCGAACCCGTTGTCCTAAGTCATAACGGATAGACTTTGTGTTGGCGCGTATTGTTTCGAGTAGTTCATTTCCTTTTTCGGAAGGAAAAATACTCAGGTAAGCTTTTGCCACACTCAAATCCGGGCTTACCCGTACGGCGCTGACCGAAATAAGCGTCCCAGGCATGGCCTGAGTTTGTTTTTGGAATATATCGCCCAGTTCTTTTTGAAGGAGGCGTTCAATCTTGCTTAATCGTTTAGTATCCATAGTGTTTTGTTTTTATTTTTTCCAAATGACTGTAAGGCCGTCGCGTAAAGGTAATATAACTTTTTCTATTCTGGTATCTTGTTTGATTTTTTCGTTAAATTCGAGGATGCCTATGGTTTGTTTATCGTTTGGAGGAGGCGTTTCGAATACTTTTCCGTCCCAAAGTATATTATCGGCCAAAATAATCCCTCCTTTGCGAACCATTGGGAACACCAGGTCGTAGTAGGCCGAGTAAAGACGTTTGTCCGCATCAATAAAAACCATATCGAATGTTTCGTCGAAGGTGGGAATAATTTGCATGGCATCGCCGAAAAAGAGTTTTATTTTCTTGTAGAAAGGAGAGCGGGGGATATAGTTCATGATGAAATCTTCCATCTCATCATTTATCTCGATGGTGTAAATAAGGCTGTCGTCGTCGATGCCTTCGGCCATACAGAGGGTGGCGTATGCCGTATAGGTTCCTATCTCAAGGATACGTTTCGGACGGAATATCCGGCAAATCATTTTAAGTATCCGGCCTTGTAAATGGCCGGACAACATACGCGGACGAAGCAGGTTAACATGCGCATCCCTGTAGAGGGTTGCCAAAAGCTCTCCTTCTTCGTCTATATGTGAAAGGATATACGCCTCTGATTCGTCCGGAGATGTCATTTCTTTTCTTTGAATGTAGGAAGTAAATAACTTTCGGCATTATCGAGTACTTTTCCCACATTATTGATTTCCAAAAAGGTTGTTCCGCCTCCTTCGCCAAAACTTCCGCTCAGGTATGCTACCATGTTATCACGGGTGATATGTCCGCTATTGATAAGCTCATGCAAGGCATCATAAAAGTAAGCGCGGCGACTATCATTCCATGCCTGATGAACAGCCCATACCCCGTAGGAAAGCGAGAGCATCCGCATTACACCTTCATTATAACAAATGGCGTATACGGGAGATGTTCCCCTGAATGCTGCCAGATAACGGGCTGTGCGTCCGGTATGGCTATCGGTAATAATCGCTTTTACGTGCAGTTTGGATGACGATTTTACGGCCTGTTTTGCCAAAAAAGAAGTAACGTCCAAATCGTTTCCTCCAATTGGTACGCGGATATCATTGGCCGCCAATTTGGTTTTTTCGGCTTCCCGGGTTATTTTCGCCATTGTCTGTACAGCTTCCACCGGGTATTTGCCGTATGCAGTCTCACCGCTCAACATCAAAGCGTCTGTACGATAATAAATGGCATTGGCGATATCCGTTACTTCAGCGCGCGTAGGGCGTGGATTCGTTATCATGGAATGTAACATCTGCGTGGCCACAATCACCGGCTTTTTTACTTCCACACATTTACGGATCAATATCCGTTGGATACCCGGTATTTTTTCTGCCGGTACTTCTATACCCAAATCACCTCTGGCAACCATAATGCCGTAAGCCGGTTCCAATATCTCATCGATATTATCCACACCTTCCTGATTTTCTATCTTGGCGATGATTTTTATCGGGCTGTTGTGTTCGTCCAATATGCGTTGGATATCCAGCACGTCTTGTTTACTCCGCACAAACGAGTGCGCAATAAAGTCTATATCGTTTTTGATACAATAGAGGATATTGTTCCTGTCTTTTTCGGTTAAAGAAGGAAGATTAATCCGTACGCCGGGAACATTTACGCTTTTGCGGCTACCTAAAACGGCGTCGTTCAAGGCTTCGCACACAAGATAATCAGGATGTTTTTCTACTACCTTTAAATCGAGGTCGCCATCATCAATCAACATGTCATCGCCTATCTTCATATCACTTACAAAATTCCGGTAAGATACGCAGATACAATCAGCAGTGGTTTCGGTATCGGGGTTGCCTTTTACCTTTATTCTGTCGCCTGTTTTAAATGCTATCGGGCTTTGTGTAGTAGTAGTCCGTATTTCCGGACCCTTGGTATCCATTAATATGCCGATTCTGTTCGATACGGCGCGTACATTATTAACTATTTTATTAAAACCTTCTTCGTTGAGGTGTGCCGAATTCATGCGTACGACATTCATTCCCGAGTGATATAACTCACGTATAAAATCTACCTCACAACGCTGGTCGGAGATAGTTGCTACAATCTTTGTATGCTTCAACATAAAAAATGATATTTTAAAGTTGACAATTGTCAGTTGTCAATTGATTAATGCTAGTAACGCCAATTCATACGATTTGAGCCCGAAGCCTGCAATAACACCTTTGCAGGCTGCTGAAATCATAGAGTGATGCCTAAATTCTTCACGGGTATGTACATTTGAGATATGTACTTCTACTACCGGAGATGCAATCGCTTTTATTGCGTCGTGCAAAGCAACAGACGTATGTGTGTAAGCTCCTGCATTAAGGATAATTCCGTCGTAACTGAAACCCGCTTCGTGTATCTTGTCGATTAATTCTCCTTCCACATTACTCTGGTAATAGTCAATTTTACAGGAAGGATATTGATTACGTAAAACTTCCAGATAATCTTCAAATGAAGTATTGCCATAAACGGTTGGTTCACGCTTTCCCAACAAGTTTAAATTAGGACCGTTAATAATCTGAAACTTCTTCATTGTCGTGTAAGTTTATTACCTTTGTACCGGTAGCTGATAACCATAAGTGGGGCAAAGGTAGTGATTTTATGAAAGATATTGTAAACAAATATCAAATTTATCTTCGTTTGGAGAAGTCTCTTTCTCCTAATTCGGTAGATGCCTATATGGCCGATTTGGGTAAATTACTACAGTTTATGAGGAATGAAGGGCTTTCCTATAAGGATATCACCTATGGAAACCTTCAGCAGTTTGTTGCCCAATTGCATGATATCGGTATTCATCCCCGCTCCCAGGCGCGTATTATCTCCGGTATCAAATCGTTCTACCATTTTCTTTTATTAGATGATTATATAACAATTGATCCGACGGAATTGTTGGAATCTCCTAAAATCGGTTTGAAACTTCCGGAAGTTCTGACTGTGAATGAGATTAACAGCATACTTGATACCATTGACTTATCATTACCCGAAGGCCAACGAAACCGTGCTATGCTTGAAGTGCTTTATAGTTGCGGGCTCCGTGTATCGGAGCTGATAACGCTTCGCTATCCGGACGTTTATTTTGAAGAAGGTTTTATCAAGGTAGAAGGAAAGGGAAGCAAACAACGCCTTGTTCCTATTTCCGAAGCAGCGCTTCATGAAATTAAAAACTATTTGTACGATAGAAACCTGGTGAAAGTTAAGAAGGGATATGAGGATATTCTCTTTCTTAGCCGACGGGGAACAGCCTTATCCCGGATTATGGTTTTTTATGTTATCAAGCAACAAACAGAAATGGCCGGGATACATAAAAACGTTAGTCCACATACGTTTCGGCACTCTTTTGCCACCCATTTGTTGGAAGGAGGAGCCAATTTACGCGCTATTCAGGAAATGCTCGGCCATGAAAAGATAACCACTACCGAAATCTATACCCATATCGACCGTGAGTTCCTTCGCAAAGAAATATTAGAGCACCATCCGCGTAGCAGAAAATAAAAATAAGTTTGGCACTTTTGCATCCTTTTATGGTCTAAATGGAAAAAGAAAGAGACGCATCCGAAATCTTCATTACTTTTGCAGGTTTTTATTTACTAAAATAAATGTTATGAGAATGAAAAGATTTTACCCAACAATCTTGTGTTTGTTGATTGCAAGTATTAGTTATCTGAATGCACAAATCAATGGTGATTTTGACAATTGGACTGTAGACTCGCGAGGGAATGGGGCATTGCCCGGACAATATCTGAGGCCGGGAACACAGCCGGCCGGTTGGGAAGCCTCTAATGTAAACCAAAGGGTATTGATGGAGAAAAAAGAAGTGTTGGTTACTCCTGATGGTGGCAGAGTGGGCGGTACCTCCGCCCGGATGGAAAATAAATTTGTCGGAATAATGAATATCGGCAGTAATGCGCCTGCTTACATTACATTAGGCGTTCCATGGGCATATGCTGTTCTCAACCTTAACGAGTGCGACGGTGGAACGGTTGGCGGCATCTCGTATTCCGAACGTCCTGATTCGATCATAGGCTATTTTAAACGTTCGCTTGGCGGAGAAAAAAGTGAGAATGCGCTTATTCTGGCCTATTTATGGAGGGGGACAGCCACATCAACCGTCCCGGTAAATTCAGCAGGTAATTATGTTTCAACGGAAACGGCGGAAGTATATGATCAGGAGCGTTATGTTTTAAGCAGTGGCAACGGAGCTACTTTAATAGGTAAGGCTGAATATAAAATCAGTGGTGAACTGAACGATTGGACACGTATTGCTATTCCGTTTGAGTATTACAGTAGCAGTACTCCCGAAAAACTGAATATCATTATTTCTTCTGCCAACTATTTCGACCGCAATGCTATTGGTAACGGAAATGTTTTATGGGCGGATGATGTGGAACTGGTATTTAAATCGACAATAAAGCAAACAGAACTATCTATACCCAGCCTTCCTTATGAATGTTTTTATGGAAGGGAAGCAGCTTTTGTTCCTACATCCAATGATACGTATACCGAAATTAAAATTTCGATAGAAGATCCTACCGTAGTAACGATAGAAAATGGTATCATGAGATTCCTAAGTATCGGAAGTACCCGGGTGACAGTGTCGCAGGCAGGTAATAGCTCGTTTACGGGAGCCAACTCAACGATTACGGTTACTGTTAAACCGGCTCCGTTAACGGTTGAATTACGTGATATTACGACCGAATCAGACACCGAACCTGTTTATTCTTTTAGTTATAAAGGGCTTACTAATGATGATTTGAATATCGTTCAATCAAGGCCGGAACAGGTATTTGGAACACTTCCACTGGCTCAGGCTTATACGGATAAGGGTGAAAAAGTAACCTTCCCGGCCGAAGCAGGCACATATACGATTAAATGGCGACAAAAACCGGTAGCCTATAATTACAACGTTAAGGTAGACGAAACTGTGAAAACATTAACAGTAACAGAACGAACTACTACTGGAATTACAGAAATAAACGAAGGCATCACTATCTATACACATGCAGGAAAACTGTATGTAAATAGCAACAAGCCGGGGAATTTAGCCATCTATACATTACAAGGAAGTAAATATCTCCAAAAGAATATAGATGCCGGGCTGACGAGCGTTTCCCTTCCAAAAGGCCTTTATATTGTTAAGATTAATGGCAATGCCCAAAAAGTTATTATTAATTAGTAGTAGTAGTAATTCAGGGCGAAATTGTTTTTCAACAATCTTGTTAGAATGTTAAAAATTTCATGCCTACCTTTTTTCGAAGAGGTAGGCATCTTTCTTAAAAATACAAGTCTCCTTTTAAGAAAAAATGTACCTTTGCGGGCAAAATACAAGTCGGATTAATTAGATATATACGTTATGGTTATCGAACAACAAATTACCGGATCAATTATAGCAGGTATACAATCGCTTTATGGAGCGGAAGTATCTGCGGAACAAATTCAATTGCAGAAAACAAAAAAAGAATTCAAAG
This sequence comes from Tannerellaceae bacterium, assembly GCA_031264865.1. Lineage (GTDB taxonomy): Bacteria > Bacteroidota > Bacteroidia > Bacteroidales > Tannerellaceae > DFXE01. The sequence goes on from JAISDJ010000040.1 coordinate 20,154, forward strand.
GGCATCTGACATTGGTTGTAGCGCCATTTCTTCGTATATCTAAAAAATCGCCGGATGCCACAGCGCGGGAAATAGGCGATTATTTAAAAGAGAACGAACCGGCAATAATAGCCTATAATGTTATCAACGTCTTCTTAAATCTTACAATTTCTTCTTCTTGTTGGATTAATGTACTAAATGATATTCATCAACAATCTGAATATGGTATAAAGAAAGCGACTGAAAAATCGCCTTTGGTGATGATAGAATATTCTTCGCCTAATACCAATAAACCCTTGCATTTAGGGCATATACGTAATAATTTGCTGGGATATAGTTTGTCTGAAATAATGAAAGCCAATGGAAATAAGGTGGTGAAAACCAATATCGTAAACGATAGAGGTATTCATATTTGTAAATCCATGCTTGCCTGGGAGAAATGGGGGAACGGCGAAACGCCGGAGTCGTCGGGAAAGAAAGGCGATCATTTAATCGGTGATTATTATGTATTGTTCGACAAAAAATACAAAGAAGAGCTAAAAGAACTGGAAGCCAAAGGACTGACGAAAGAAGAAGCCGAAGCGCAATCTGTTCTGATGAGCGAAGCGCGTGAAATGCTTCGCCAATGGGAGGCCGGCGACGAGTCTGTCCGTTCCTTATGGAGTAGGATGAATGGCTGGGTATATGCCGGGTTCGACGAAACATATAAGAGGATGGGAGTGGATTTCGATAAAATCTATTATGAATCGGAGACCTATCTCGAAGGAAAAAACGAAGTGTTGCGTGGTGTTAAGGAAGGAGTTTTTTATGAACGCGAAGATACATCGATATGGGCTGATTTGAAAAAAGACGGTTTGGATGAAAAGTTATTGCTTCGCGCCGATGGTACCTCTGTTTATATGACGCAAGATATCGGGACGGCCAAGCTACGGTTTGATGATTACCCGATTGACAAGATGATTTATGTGGTAGGAAATGAACAAAACTATCACTTTCAGGTTTTGTCGATACTGTTGGATAAGTTAGGATTTGCTTTTGGAAAAGGATTGGTGCATTTTTCATACGGTATGGTTGAACTACCGGAAGGAAAAATGAAAAGTCGTGAGGGTACGGTAGTAGATGCCGATGAACTGATGGAAGAAATGATCCAAACAGCCCGTGAAATATCGCAGGAATTAGGTAAATTGGATGAAATGACTCCCGAAGAATCCGAGGATATAGCCCGTATCGTCGGGCTTGGTTCATTAAAATACTTTATCTTGAAGGTGGACCCACGGAAAAATATGACTTTCAATCCGAAAGAATCTATTGATTTTAATGGAAATACCGGACCGTTTATTCAATATACCTATGCCCGTATCTGTTCTGTGTTAAGAAAGGCAACCGCACAAGGTATCCTCTTACCCGATGTTTTGCCGTTATCGACCCCTCTCTCTGAAAAAGAAGAAACCCTGGTGCAGTTAATCGCAACGTTTGTTCCGATAGTAGAAGAAGCAGGTACAGCTTATAGTCCGGCGTTGATTTGTAATTATATTTACGATTTAGTAAAAGAATACAATCAGTTCTATCATGACTATTCCATTCTGCGTGAGGAAAATATGGACATAAAAACATTCCGTCTCGTACTCTCCGCCAATGTAGCCAAAGTAGTTAAGTCGGCTATGTCGTTACTGGGTATTGAAGTGCCGGAAAGGATGTAATAACGCTCCTTACCATTTTATATAAGTTCCGCTTTTGCTCTTTACTCCATAGTTAAACCTGTTTACATACCCTAATACTTTCATTGCTTCTGCCAATACGATATTTCGGTAGATTCATAACTTTTGTGCATGATCGCATTCATCAATAATTCTCGTAAGGCCTAATAGGGATAGTTCGTTATAATTGTTTCCTTAAAGGAATCTCTTTTTACCGGTCGTCCTTTTACGACATTACTTTTTATAAAATCATCAAGCAGTTTTAATTCTGTGACGAGCGCTCCGGAAAACTTTTTTTCATATTCTACATCAGAGACCTTTTTTTCCAAATGCTCCGGATCAACCGAACTTAAGTGGTGACGGATCGGAGGCTGTTAATTATCAAATCGATATATATAAAGAATCTTGGGCTGGTAAAGATAAAGACTGGTTGCGTAAAAGGGTAAGGTTTGAACATCGTCTCGAATTTGCAGAAGAAGGTCATTATTTCTTTGATCTTGTTCGCTGGGATGTTGCAGAAGAATATATAAATGCATATATTTCCAGAGAAAAGAAACATATCGGATATCTGGAAGGCGTTGTTTTTGAGAAAAATAATCGTTACTTTGCAATTCCTCTGACAGAAATCGACAGAAGTTATAAAGACGGAGTACCAACATTGGTTCAAAATCCGGGCTATTAATATTTTGAGAATGTGTCGGAAGGTTGTCTTTTGGCACACTTTGTATCTTATAAAAACATGAAATACCTTTGAGAAATGAAAAATATATATCTTTTTGTTGCCATAACAGGAATTAGCTTCATTTGCTGTCAGCTGAAGTCGGAAAAGGAGGATACCTTGACTCCTTATGTAAAAGAAATCGGTAATAAAGGAAAGACGAAAGAGAAACCCTATCTTACGGCAGGAGATAAAGCCTATATTATAGGTACGCAAGACGGACTTTTTCCTGACATGGGAGGCCATGTACGCGGAGAAATGGGAGGTATATGGATGCATCCTGTGAAGTTGGCCGACGGATTCTGGATGAAAATAAGTGATGAATCAATGACCGATGGTATTTGGTTAATGGAGGCGGATGAATATATTACTTATCCTCATGGAAATGAATTTCTATATAATAATTTGAAAGATTTACAGATAAAGCGTTTCCAATTTGCTCCAAATCAAGAGAAAGGAATAATCATTAATTATACTATCCGGAATACCTCAACGGAAGCTCGGAATATCACTCTGGATTTTATGGTGAAAACCGACATAAGTCCTGTTTGGTTTTCTAAAGAAAATGGTATCCCGGATTATCCCGATCAAATAATTTGGGATAGCAGTAGCCAATTGTTTTCCGCACGTGATTCATTATATGATTGGTATATGGTATGGGGAACGGATCATCCGGTTCTCTCTTATGAAAAAGATTGCAAAGGACCGGTAGAGACATTGGGCCAGGGTAAAAGCGGGCTTATTCGTACGTCGGTGGAAATACCTTCCGGAAAAGAGAAAACGGTTTCTTTTGTCTTAAGCGGATCACAGACTAGTAATGAGGATGCTGTTTCTATAAATCGCAGACTGTTAAAAGAACAAGAAAAGATGATATCGGAAAAGCAAACTTCTATTAGTGATTTATTGAAGTTGTCCAGGATAACTCTTCCTGATAAACATCTTGAAACTACATATAATTGGGTGAAAATAAATACCCGTTGGCTCGAAATGGATCTGGATGGTTTTGGCCGTTTCTTGGGTGCAGGAGCTATTGAATATCCTTGGTTGTTTGGTTGTGATAATTCCTATGCTCTGCAAGGAGTTTTAGCTACAGGTGATTTTGAACTGGTCAAATCAACCCTTACGATATTGAAAAATGTATCGGAAAAAGAGAATGGAAATGGACGAATTATTCATGAAATGTCAACGAACGGATATGTTTATAATAAAGGGAATACACAAGAAACGGCTCACTTTATTATAGCTGTATGGAAAGCTTTCCTATGGACAGGAGATATTGAATTCTTACAAGACTTATATCCTTATATAAAAAAGGGTATTCAATGGTTGACGGTCGACATGGATACTAACAAGAATCTTTTTCCGGAAGGATATGGTATTATGGAAGTCAGGGGATTGAATGCCGAACTCATAGATGTTTCCGTGTATACGCAACAAGCTTTGGAAGCAGCCTCATGTATGGCGGATTTGTTCAGGGAAGCAGATTTATCGAATGAGTATGCCGCTAAAGCGGCAATACTGAAAGATAAAATCAATACTGAATTTTGGAATGAAGAAGAAGGGATTTATTGCGATTTCTTTGGAACAAAAGAACAAGCTATATCTGTAGCGGAAGGAGCAATAGAACAACTTCGACTGGGAAGGTCGAGTGCAAATGATGATAATATTCGTTTTTATGAAGCGTTGATCTCAAAATTTACTCTATTCCCCGCAGGTGCGCAACGTGGATGGTTTACTAATAAGAATTGGGTAATCAATACACCGATAGAAACAGCTATTGCACCGGTTGATAAAGCAATCCGTAGTTTGGATAAAATACGTAATGAACATTGTGGAGAATACGGACCTTATCTTTCTGCTGTCGAAAAAAAACAGATGATGACTATTTCAACAGGTGTACAAGCTGTAAGCGAAGCGCAATATGGGCGTATCAATGAATGTTTGTGGTATATGAATAAAATTACGTCTACGCTAAGTAGAACATTGCCCGGTTCAATAAACGAAATGATGCCCGATTATGGCTGCCCGGTTCAGGCATGGACAATTTATGGGCTTGCTGTACCTATAATTACACACATTTTTGGAATTACTCCGGATGCGTACAATAAAAAAGTAGTCATATCTCCCTCCTTACCTGCTTCTTGGGAAGAAATGAAATTGGAAAATCAACGAATAGGTTCTAATAGCTATGATATACATATAAGTAAAAGAAATGGTAAGACCATATATGTTGTGAAATCTCAGGAAAAAGATTGGAATAACATCATAAGAATAAAAGGACTTTCCGGGAAAACCTATGAACTTAACGGAAAAACGATAAAAGCAACAACAGACGATATCGTATTAACAGAATTGGAAAATAGGATCCAGTTTAACTAATGAATTCAGCTATTTTTATAGCGTAACATATAGATAAAGATTAAATTATAAAAATAAATAAGGGTAGAAAATCTTTCAATTCGACCTTTAGTTTTCGAAGAGCTGTAGATATATAGTTTTGTACAGTATTTACAGAGATATCCAGTTGTTGTGCAATTTCTTCATGTTTAAACCCTTCAATTTGGCTTAGAATAAAAAATCTACCGACATTTTTCCGGTAAGTTTTTTATGGCTTTATCAAGGATTTCTTCGATTCCGTTAACCGTAAACATGTTCACGTCGACCAAAGATATAGGAACAAATCGAATAGGAAAAATACTAAATGTTTAGAAAACAAAATACCACTTTTTTATTAAAAAAGTGGTATGTATGAATTAGTACAAAAGCAATCAACCGTTGGATTAGCTTTTTTTCTTTGTCGTCCGTTTCTTTGCTGCTGGTTTCTCGCCGGTTTCGTTTATGATTTTCATCGCGTCTTCCAATGTAAGTTCTTTCGGGTCTTTTACTGTTTTGGGGATTTTGTAGTTGCTTCCTTTGTAGGCGATATAAGGTCCGAAACGTCCGTTGAGGATTTCCATATCAGGTTCTTCGTCAAACTTCTTGAGGCTGCGTTGCGCTTCTTTGGTTCGTTTTTCGTTGATTAGCTCCTCTGCTTCTTCTAAGGTTATTGTAAGAGGGCTTTTATCTTTAGGTATCGAGATGAATTTATTATCATGACGGATAAACGGGCCGAAACGGCCAATACCGGCAACAATCGTCTTTTCTTCATATTCGCCTACCGTACGAGGCAAGTCAAATAGTTTGAGGGCTTCCTTCAGTGTTAACTTTTCAATGGATTGGCCTTTCATCAAAGAGGCAAATTGAGGTTTGGGAGCACTCTTATCATCGGGATTCGCTGCCCCTAACTGAACAACCGGGCCGAAGCGGCCGATCTTTACGAAAACCGGTTTACCCGATACAGGGTCGATACCTAATTCGCGTTCTCCTACTTTATGTTCTGTTTTAACGGCGGATGTTTTCTCAACAATCGGATGGAATACTTTGTAGAATTTGTCTATGGCTTTTGTCCACTCCATCCGGCCTTCTGCAATAGAGTCAAATTCTTTTTCCACATTCGCTGTAAAGTTATAGTCCAATACATCGGGGAAATATTCCATCAGGAAATCGTTTACTACCATGCCGATATCCGTTGGCAACAGTTTGTTGCGGTCAGCGCCGGTGATTTCCTGTTTCTCTGTTTCCGAGATTTTATCGCCAATCAGGGAGATGATCGTATATTGGCGTTCCGTACCTTCTCTATCACCTCTTTCCACATATTCGCGATTTTGTATGGTATGGATGGTGGGAGCATAGGTGGAAGGACGTCCGATACCCAACTCTTCCAGACGGCGTACCAGACTGGCCTCTGTATATCTTGGGGGGCGTTGTGTGAAACGTTCGGTAGCTACAACCGTTTTCAGTTTCAATGGATCGTTAAGATTTACCGGAGGTAAAAGCCCGTTTTCCTGCTCTTTTTCATTCTCATCATCCGTGTCTTCGCGATAAACTTGCAGAAAGCCATCAAATACTAATACTTCGCCTACTGCTACAAATTTTTCTTTTGAGCCGGAAATAGCTATCGAGTTAGTAGTACGTTCGAGTTCTGCATCGGCCATTTGCGAAGCGATCGTACGTTTACGTATCAACTCATATAATTTTTTTTCTTGTGCTGTCCCGTTTATTTCTTCGTTACTAATGTAAGTGGGGCGAATAGCTTCGTGCGCTTCCTGCGCACCTTTTGTTTTTGTATTGTATTGACGGAATTTATAATACTTCTCGCCATAATTTTTTATGATGGTTTCTTTGGCTGTACCTAAGGCTAAATCACTCAAGTTTACGGAGTCAGTACGCATATAGGTGATTAATCCCGACTCGTATAACCGTTGGGCAAGCATCATGGTTTGCGAAACCGAATATCCCAGTTTACGAGCTGCTTCCTGTTGTAATGTAGATGTTGTAAACGGGGGAGCCGGCGACTTCTTGAGTGGTTTGGTAGAAATATCATCAATAGAAAAAGTGGCATTTTTGCAAATGGTAAGGAATGCATTTACCTCTTCTTTTGTCTTGAGGCGTTTATGAAGTTCGGCTTTCAATAGAGTAGCGCCATCCGGTAGTATAAATTCTGCGATAACCCGAAAGGAAGCTTCCGATACAAAAGCGCCGATTTCACGTTCACGTTCTACAATTAGCCTTACGGCAACCGATTGTACGCGTCCGGCAGATAAGGCCGGTTTCACTTTCCTCCATAAGATCGGAGAAAGCTGAAATCCTACGATACGGTCCAACACCCTACGGGCTTGTTGTGCATTCACTAAGTTTATATCTATATTACGTGGAGTTTCAACGGCATGTAATATGGCATTTTTAGTAATTTCATGAAAAACGATGCGTTTGGTTTTTTCAGGATCAAGTTTCAGTACTTCTGATAAATGCCATGAAATAGCCTCTCCTTCACGGTCTTCATCGGAAGCCAGCCAAACTATTTCGGCTTTCTTCGCTTCTGATTTCAGTTCGGCAACTAACTTCTTTTTTTTATCATCCGGAATAACATATTCAGGCTTATAGTTGTTTTCAATGTCTATACTGAATTCTTTTGTTTTTAAATCGCGGATATGGCCATAGCTCGATACCACTTTGAAATCTTTACCTAAGAACTTTTCAAGTGTTTTTGCCTTTGCCGGCGACTCCACAATCACGAGATTTTTTTGCATATTGTTGATGTTTCTGAAAAACGAGTGCAAACTTACATAAATATTTAACTTGTCGACAAAAAGTTGTGAGAAAAAACTTTTTTTAAACTCTTGTAATACAAGTCGGAAATGTATATCTTCGCGAAATACATAGTATAATAGTGTTATAATATAAATAGACTCTAATCATGAAAAATCAAATGTCGCGGCGAAGCTTCCTGACGGCCTCAGGGGCAATTGCAGGAACAGCATTGTTCAGTCCTTTAAACGAGGTAAAAGCTGAAACGGTATCTTCTCAATCTGATAAAATGTTGAAGAAGAAAAGAGTAGCGTTAATCGGTACAGGTTCGAGAGGTTGTGGTATGTGGGGAAGCGATCTTGTAAAAGAGTATCCCGATTATATTGAATTTGTAGGACTTTGCGACAAAAATCCGGGACGCTTGGAGACAGGAAAGCATTTGATAGGCGTTTCTTGCCCAACGTATACGGATTTTGAAAAAATGATGAGCGAAACAAAGCCCGATCTTCTTATCGTTACTACAATGGATGCTACCCACCATGAATTTATTATCCGTGGATTGGAATTAGGTGCAGATGTCATTACGGAGAAACCCCTGACGACAGACGAAAAGAAAGTGCAAGCTATTTTAGATGCTGAAAAGAAAACAGGGAAAAAATGCCGGATAACATTTAATTACCGGTATTCGCCTCACCGGGCAAAAATATGGGAATTATTAAAAGCCGGTGAAATCGGAGAACTGACTTCCGTTGACTTTCATTGGTACTTGGATACGTCTCATGGCGCAGATTACTTCAGGCGTTGGCATCGCTTAGTGGAATGTAGCGGTTCTTTATGGGTACATAAAGCAAGCCATCATTTTGATTTGTTGAATTGGTGGATAGACAGTGACCCGGAATCTGTGTATGCCTTGGGAGAATTGAACTTCTATGGTAAAAACGGAAAATACAGGGCGGAAAATTGTCGTTCGTGCCCGCATACGAAAACGTGTAATTTTTATTTTGATATTGCGAAAGACAATTACTATAAACAGTTATATGTAGATAATGAAAAATACGACGGTTATTTAAGAGATGGCTGCGTTTTCAAAAATGATGTGAATATCTTTGATAAAATGGCGGCTACCATCCGTTATAAAAATGGTGTACAGGTATCTTATTCATTAACCGCTTATTCTCCGTATGAAGGATACCGTATCGCTTTCAACGGAACAAAGGGCAGACTCGACGCATGGGTACAGGAATCACATCCGGTAAGTGATGCGAACTACGACGAAATCGTGTTGTTCAAAAACTTTTCCAAACGAGAATATATTCAGGTGCCTTTCGGAACATCCGGTCATGGGGGAGGAGACAAATTGTTGAAAGATCAAATATTCCTTCCTGATACACCCGATCCGTTTAAACAATGTGCCGGGACAAGAGACGGAGCCCTTGCCTGTCTGGTAGGAATTGCAGCCCGTAATAGTATTGCATCCGGAAAACCGGTCGATATTGCAGAACTGACAACCTTACAGCCACAAACAGTAAAAGAATACAAGCGTGTTTAGATTCGGGACTAAATAGACATGTAACTACTTCAAAATAAATTCTCAAAGTTTCCGTTATTTAGGCGATGACTTCCGGGGAATCTAAAATGAAGAATGTATCTATGACTATAATTGAAACACAGAATTTAAGCAAAAGAATTGAGAAAAAATATATCGTAAAAGATGTTTCCTTACTAATTCCGGAAGGTTCTATCACCGGACTATTAGGCCCCAATGGTGCAGGAAAATCCACCATCTTAAAATTGTTGATAGGTATGTTACATCCTACCGAAGGAAAGGTATTGTATAAAGGCAATCCTTTGACAACAAGAGATCTGTTTTTTATCGGCTCTTTGATTGATGAACCAGCCTTATATGCCAATCTTACCGCGCAGGAAAATTTAAAAGTTCGTACAATTCCTTTAGGGATTGAGAATAAGAAGATTGATGAAACGCTGGAAGTCGTCAATTTATCGGATACAAAAGATAAGAAAGTAAAGCATTTTTCTTTAGGGATGAAGCAAAGACTGGGGATAGCAATTGCCCTCATCAATGATCCTGTCTTTTTAATCCTGGATGAACCTACCAATGGATTGGATCCCATAGGCATGCAAGAGTTTCGGAATCTTGTGTTTTCCCTTTCAGATAAAGGGGTGACTGTCTTGATATCAAGTCATTTGTTGAAAGAAATGGAAGGATTAGCTAATCATATTGCTATTATGACAGATGGTTGTTTAAGATACCAGGGCGCTTTTAAGCAAGGGGATGATTTAGAAGCATTATTCATGAATGTAATGAACGGATGAAAACCGGAAGAAATATGATGCGCTATTATTATTCCGAAAATCTAAAAACAAAGCATTTATTCGTGCGAAAATTAACTGTATATGGATCAATAATTGCCATTCTTTTGATTTTTTTGTTGAGTTCGGATTTTTTGTACATTCATCTTTTTAATTGGTGGTATGTAATCATTCTTCCCGTTATTATTTCATTTTCCTGTGTGTTACTGAGCCATATAGATGGAAAGATGAATGACAGAGCCGTAAGAGGGTTGGCGGTAAGCTTTAAAAATATATGGATCGCGAAGTCATTAGTCGGTATAAAATATTTAGTTATAGCTTGCTTTCTTTTATTTGCAGGTTATATTCTCTTTACTGTTGTTATGAGTGACGCGCGTATTATTCCGATCGCTTTTCCAAATGCTTTATTGGCCCTATTCGTAATATTGGTAACATACCTCTGGCAGGTTCCTCTTTTTCTCTTTCTTGGATATAAAATAGGGATTTTTCTCTCAATCGCAAGTAGCCTATTGTTTAATACAATCATAGGCCCCATAGTAGCGGCAAAAAGTTATTGGTTTATATGTCCGTTTTCATATCCGGGCAGAGTATTATGCCCGATTCTAAAGATTATGCCCAATGGTTTATTGCTTGAGTCCGGGAATCCGTCTTTTACCCCTGCTTTAGGCTCATATACTGTTGTACCAATAGGTATAATATTGTCTGTTATATTATTGATAATCTCAATGTGGGTAACAGCTTATTGGTATCAAAACGAAGAAGTGAAATGAAATTTGCACTGTTCCGGTTGTTTATGGCCGATTGTTTAAAGGTAAAGCGCTCGGGCTATTATCCGATTGTATTGGGGGCGCCACTTATTATTACGTTATTTTTTATACTTTGGAGCGCTTTCATGCCACATAATCCACAGGATGTTTTGCGCTATTATATATTGGTATTGTCAATCTTGTCTTCAATCATAATAGGCATGAGTGTATATATTCCATTTGAGACAGAACGGAGATGCTGCAATTATAAAGAAATGCTATCCACCGGATATGGAAGAAAAAAGCAATTAACAAGTAAGATAGGTTTACTTTTTCTATTCGATTTGTGTTCGTTAGTAGTTTCTGTATTTATCTTTTATAGTATATTTCAATATGGATTTGGCTATCATTTGTTAACTGTCGGAGCTTATTTGTATTTGATTTTTATAATCTATACCGGTCGGCTGATCCTTATTTTGTTTCATGTATGGATTAGTTTGATAATAGGTAAAGGTGGCTCGATCGGAATAGGTATAGGTTGTACTTTTCTCAATGGTATGCTGATGACTGAATTCGGTAATGGCATATGGTATTGGTTTCCGTGTAGTTGGGGTACAATATTATCACATATTTATATCGCTTGTTCACAAGGCGCTTATTTAACATTAAAGGAGGGTATTACATTAATAAATAATACCTTGTTTTATTTTACTCTTATTACTTTGATTGCCCTTTTCCTCCTGCTCTTTTGGTTTTCTACCTATGAGAGAAAGTCATAGTAAGGATGAAGCAATGCATAAAACCATATCTCGCACTTATCCTGGGCTTTTTCTCAAGAGGTGCTTACCTTTTCGAAAAAAGATAGGCATGAATTTTTATCGGTCAGCGCAGCGTAACCTGATAAGGAAATCACTTAACTAAATAACATTGATTTTTTTTAGAACTTTTGCACTGAAATGTTGAAATCTTTCGTAGTTTAGCATTTAAATTCCTTCTTTGGAGAGATTTAATTTTAACCTCATACGAAGTATAATCAATGGCTTGAATATGTATCAATCTGAATTTTGTAATGTAAGTTATATACAGGAGATCAATGTAGTTTATGTGGAGTGGAAGAAATTCTGCTGCGATAAAAATTACCGCGAACCGCTTCTGTATGCTATTAATATAATGAAAGCAAATGCGAATTGTCATTATGTAGCGGATACTCGTAAGGGATTTGAAAATGAAGAGGCTGATACCCAATGGGTTTTCAATGAATTCATTCCTCTTGCAGCAGCAGCCGGATGCAAATATATTTTCTTTATTATTAATCCCGATAACAGCCTGAAGGAAGAACTTGAAGGTCAATCTGTGGAATTGAATAAGTTCTTTAGGGTAATAGCCTGTTATAGTCTCGATGAAGTAAAACAAATTTTGGGTAATCAATAATCATCATGAAAAATTATCTAAATAACCTATTCGATCCGGTCAAGGTAGTTACCGGATTTGACGAATTACCTTTCTGGTCGGCTCCTTTCGGCTTGAAATTGCTTGACGCCGTTGAATATAAACCGAATATTACAGCTCTTGATATCGGATTCGGCGCCGGATTTCCATTGACTGAACTGGCTATGCGACTTGGGAACAATTCGATTGTTTACGGGATAGATCCTTGGAAAGAGGTTGTTGAGAGGGCGAAAGTAAAAATCGGCTGTTATGGTATCTCTAACATTACTATTATTGAAGGTGTGGCGGAATCTATTCCTTTAGCAGACCATTCGGTAGATTTAATCACGAGCAATAACGGTATCAATAATGTGGGAGATATAGACAAGGTGTTGTCTGAATGTGCACGGATATTGAAACCCGGCGGACAATTTCTCCAAACCATGAATCTGGAACAAAGCATGTTTGAGTTTTATGGACAAATGGAATATGTTCTCAAAGAAATGGATTTGCACAAGGAAATAGAACAAATGTACGAACATATCGCACATAAACGTCCATCTATTGAAAAGATAAAATCATTACTTCAGAAACATGGCTTTATCATAAAAGGGTTGGAATACGATCAGTTTAACTACCGTTTTACCGACGGAACGGCAATGCTTAATCATTATTTTATCCGGCTTGCATTCATGGATTCGTGGAAAGCCCTTTTGCCGGTGGATAAAGCTGATGAAATATTTAATCAAATAGAGCAAGGCCTTAATGAATATGCCCGGAAGTACGGCGGATTGACATTAAGTATTCCTTTTGCCCTGATAAATGCCACTTTATGAAGAAAATATATATTTTCATCACATTTTTATTAGCAATCGGAAGTGTAAGTATTTCTTGCAAACAAACTAAAAAAGAGTCCGTAACGTTGGTGAATAGTATTGACTCATTATTGGCGGCAAATAGTACGAAACCGTTTAATGGGATTGTATTAATTGCTAAAGAAGGAAAAACGGAATACTTAAAAATGACAGGTTTTTCGGATTTTGACACAAAGACTCCTTTTAAAATAGATGATCCGTTTGTTGTTGGCTCTGTCAGCAAACAGTTTACTGCTGCCGTTGTCTTGCAGGAATACGATAACGGACGTTTAGACCTGCATGCTCCAATAAGGACGTATTTGCCGGATCTATCTGAAAGTTGGGTGGATACAGTGACAATACATCATCTGTTAACCCACACTCACGGGATCGTATCGTTAGATAAACCAACCCTGTTTCCGGTAAGAAAATGATGAAGGGAAACTTGAATATACAGACGAGAGTTTAGCCCAGTACCCGGCAGCCGGCGCTTTTATCTCTTCAGCAGAAGATTTAGCATTGTGGAACCAGCAATTTTTTGAAGGGCAATTATTGAAAGCGAATACCTTTAAATTAATGACAACAAAGCAAGATAAAGCAATCAGAAACCATCCCATATTTGGCATAACAGCATATGGCTATGGTATCACTGTTGACGACAAAGATGGAATAATACAATGGGGACAAACGGGTTATGCTCCGGGCTTTGCTTCAATGAACTACTATTTTCCTCAAAAGAAGATAAGTATCATTGTTTTGGAAAATGTGATCTATGACACATCCGACATAAAGAAAACATATTATTATCATACACAAATACTTAATCTGATAAGAGATGAAGTACAGCAAGAGGCTAAGTAAACTTTAAAAAACTAATCAACTACAAAATTATGCAAAGCATTTTTACAGATAAACAACTAAATCCAACCGATGAAGCCCTGGAAGCGGTATTAGGGACAAGCTATGCTTATTGGCAAGAACTCAAAAAATATGTGCTCTTTCTGTATCCGAAAGCGGCTGAAGAATGGAGCTATACGAAAAGCGGGGGCTGGAGCTTTCGTATGAAAGATAAAAAACGGGCTATCATTTATCTTATTCCCCAAGACAGGTACTTTAAAGCCGCACTGGTATTTGGACAGAAAGCAACAAATGAAGTAATGGCAAGCCCGGTGGCAGCAGAAATAAAATCCGAACTGGAATCGGCAAAAGTTTATGCCGAAGGGCGTGGAATCCGTATCGAAGTCAGGGACGAGAAAATGGCCGAAGATATAAAAATACTGGTGGATATCAAGGTGAGAAATTGAAAACTAAAGCGACTGCCATAATAGTTCGAGGTTGGTACCGGAAAAAGACAAAAAAACCGTCTTATAAATCAAAGACGGTTTTTTTATTTGCTTTCTGAAGAAGCAATCTCACGATTCCTTCTCCACAAAGACTTGTTAACCTTAGATCTAAAATACTATGAAAAAAACTCTGTGACAAATATAGAAATAGTTCTGTACTATTATCCCCTATTTTTGTAACATAATCTTTTAATAATGTATCAAAGACACATTAGAGAGTCTTTTTTTATTATTCTATCCCAATCCGTATTTGGCTGGAATAGCGTCCATTATACTAAATAGTTCGTCAATTGTTCCGGCGCGTAGCAAATTAATCCGTGTTTGCCTGAAATCGGAGATGCCTTTGAATATCGGCGTGGCGGCTAAGTGCCTTCGGATATGTAAAATACCCCGGTGTTCGTCTAATCGTTCCACACTTTGTAAAACCTGCTTTTTCAGTACGGCAAGATACCATTGAAAATCCCGGGGAGGTAAGGGTGTGCCTGTCTTTAAATAATGTTTAACTTCTTCAAATATCCAGGGACGCCCTATACTGCCCCGCCCTATCATAATGCCGTCTACGCCATATCTTTCAAAGTACTCTTTGCAAAGTTGAGCGGATGTAACATCCCCGTTCCCGATAATAGGAATATGGATGCGCGGATTTTCTTTTACGTTGCCTATCAGCGTCCAGTCCGCTTCGCCGGTGTACATCTGGCTCCGGGTACGTCCGTGTATGCTGAGCGCCGCTATTCCGCAGTCTTGTAAGGGTTCGGCCAATTGTTCGATCACCAGGTCGTTTTTGTCCCAGCCTAAACGTGTTTTTACGGTGACCGGTATTTTTACCGCCTTTACTACTTCACGGGTGATCTCAAGCAGTAAAGGAATATTGTGCAACATACCTGCTCCGGCGCCTTTTCCCGCCACTTTCTTAACCGGGCATCCGAAGTTTAAATCCAGTATATCCGGTTTTGCTTCCTCACAGATACGGGCCGCCTCTACCATGGCTTCTACTTCTCTTCCGTAGATTTGAATGGCTACCGGGCGTTCATCGTTGGAAACGGTGAGCTTTTGTTTGGTTTTATTGACATGACGGATCAATGCATCGCTGGAAACAAATTCGGTATATACCATATCCGCTCCGAAATGTTTACACATCAAACGGAAAGAAATATCCGTCACATCTTCCATGGGAGCCAGTAATACCGGCTGTTTACCCAAATCTATCGAACCTATTTTCATACATACATCAAATATGCCTGCAAAAGTACGCGAATAATTCCATTTCTTCATGGTACATACGTGAGACAAGGCGGATTCATCGCTTTATTTTTTTATTCTTTTTTACGATGGAAACGCCTTATTCTGCCTGTTGAAAACTTTTTTTATCCTTTCTTTTATAACTATTTGGGATGTACCGATGTAAATGTGTATTTTTACCATGATTTTAATATAAAGATGTAGCAAAGGCA
>JAISDJ010000204.1 GCA_031264865.1 Tannerellaceae bacterium
CGCCAACGGTGTCTCCATGAGTGTAAACTACACAGACAACGAAGGAAGGACAGTAGACGTAGACAATTTACCGCAGGGAACAAACTTCACGGCAGTTGTAACCGTCCGGAATCCGTCAAATTATCCGATGAAGAACCTGGTAGTGACGGAAATATTCCCGGCCGGCTGGGAAATACTGAATACCCGTTTCTTATACGAGTCGCAACCGACAACCACCGACGGCATCAGCTATCAGGATATGCGTGACGACAGGGTATACACCTATATTGATAACCTGAATTCCGGTAAGTATGTAACGATCCGGATTAATCTGACAACCGTTTACTCAGGAAACTTCTATCTTCCGCCGGTTTACTGCGAATCCATGTACAACAACCAGATACAAGCAAATACCGAAGGGCGCAAAGTTATCGTAGAGTAACGACTCGCAGCATATATAAAAAACAGAAAACATAAAGTTTCCATACTTGGAAATGACTTTATGTTTTCTGTTTTTTATATATAGTTTCTCGCTATTTATTCAGTTTTCAATGATTTAATTGGGTTTAAATTAGCAGCATGCCAGCTTTGCCAGGAGATTGAAACAGCCGACACGAAAAATACCGATACTCCCGCAGCAGCAAATATCCACCAGCTTAACGGCGTCTTATGCGCAAAGTTTTCAAGCCAACTTACCATCACATACCAAGCTATCGGCAAGGCAATGATAAAGGCTACTCCCACCCATACGATAAACTTACTATTCAGCATTTTTATAATATCCGAGGGCGTAGCGCCGTTAACCTTACGTATCCCGATTTCCTTCGTCTTTCGCTTGATAACAAAAGCCATGATAATGATCAGTCCCAGATTAGCTACCACCAAGCTAAGCAATGAAAAGAGACGGACAATTGTTTCGGCATTTAGTTCGTTGTGATACACATGGCTATATATATTTTGCAAGAAGGTATAATCAGCCGGATAGTCGGGAAATAATTGATTCCATACCTGATTAAATATCGCTGTCCCTTGTTGGATACTAGCCGGATTCAACCGTATCATAATGCAGTTGAGGAACGCCTTTCGTTGTAGTATGACCTGCGGTATTGTTTCCTCATAGGTAGTTGTATAGATAAAATCATCTGTAACGCCTACGATTGTCCCGTTATTAATATAACTTATACTTCCACTTGCACTGGTATAAAGGTGTTTCCCGATCGCTTCCTCCGGAGAATTGAATCCAAACATTTGCATCGCTTTTCGATTGATAACATACTCTTCCGACAGATTGGATGCAACCGGATTGTCGCTAAAATACTTCATGATCATATCCATCTCTCCATCATAGGTCAGCTTACTCTGTTTAAACGAATCGCCGGCTATCGGGGTAATACGGAAGAATGGCAGAAAGTCTTCTCCTACCACCAGTATAGGCATGGAGATGCCATCTTCTTCCCTATCGCCTTCTTTCCTGAACATCATCCTATCCCTGATAGCCGAACCAGGTAACTGCATAGCGGCTGTTACAGATTCTATTTCAGGATATTTTAATAGTTCGTTTCGGAAAATATCATATCGCTCCTTGATACTATTCGATTGTTCGTTCATAACTAAAATATTGTTTTCCTTACCCCCCACTTGGGAAACCTTGATTAAATGAATCTGCTTACTGATACCAAAGCCGACAATAACAATAAACATCACCATCGCATACTGGGCTATCAACATATATTTAATGTTCGACAACGTAAAATTGGATAAGCGTAAATCCGAATCCGTATTTCTGAAAGCGATGGTAGAGAGCTTTGTCAAAACCGGCATAAGCGATATGATATATACGACCAATAGAAAAGAAAGAGATAAAGAAATTATCTCAACATGGGTAAGAATAGAAAGCGGAAGGTTTTGCTCAAACAGGTATGTTATCATTCCTCCAAGCAGGATCGAGATACAACCAAGTATAATCGCTAACAAACTTTCGTCTTTCACTATCACTGAAGCCGGTGCTCCATTAAGCCGTAGTAACTGATAATACCTTCGGTTATAAGAGAATATTAATCCGGTATTCAACCATAGGTTGAATAATACAATCAGTAGCAATAAAACATTTGCACCAGCAACTAAATAGACATAGTAAATATTCCCATTCGCTTCCAATTCACGCTGCACATGACTATGCAGATGAATATCAGTCAACGGCATAAGGTATGCCGATAATTTCCGGAAGTTCTCTGCTATATTGAATTCTTTGTATTTGTTATCAAATGCTTGCTGTAGAGCATACACATCCGTATGTTCGTTCATCAAGAGATAGATGTATGCCCAATCTCCGTCAGAATTATCCGGCCGGTGAACAATCAGATCTGTATAAAAATGAGATGTTTCCGGGAAATCCTCAAAAACTCCGTTTATAAAGATTGTTTGTTCGGGAATTCTTCGTCCGAATAATAATATCTCTTTCCCAATGGGAGACTGGTCGCCAAATAATTGCCGGGCTAATTTCCGGCTGATAGCAGCCTTTCCGGGAGCATCTAATACTGTACCCTTATCGCCTTCAAGTAATTTATAACTAAATACATCAAAGAAATTTGAGCTAATGAAGTATAAATCGTTCATAATGTGATTCTTCCCTTGCATAGAAACAACGCCTGTATTTACCTTTTCCATGTATACGCCGTCTTCAACTCCCGGAATATCGGTCATAAACGCACTGTTCTTATTAAATCCGTAATTACGCCCGTCGATTATCTCATCATTGTATTGAATTGAAAAACGTACAATCCGATCGGCATTGGTATTAAACCGGTCATAACTTAATTCTTTTTTAATATAAGCAAAAGAAAGCAGAAGGCATGCAAAAATAACCGATAACCCAAGTAAATTTACAATGCGCAACGATTTACTTTTTTGAATACGTTTTAGAATCATATAAAAAGTTTTTACAAGATTATATTTGTATATTAACTCTATTTATAATCCAATTATTGCATTATGATAATAAAAAAAGCCGTCCGGGGGATTAACCCTGAACGGCTTTTCAGTTTTAGATAAGTTGGCAGCTACCTACTCTTCCACATGTTTTGCAGTACCATCGGCGTAACCGGGCTTAACTTCTCTGTTCGGAATGGGAAGAGGTGGAACCCCGGTGCAATAGCCACCTGA
>JAISDJ010000242.1 GCA_031264865.1 Tannerellaceae bacterium
AAGATAAGACGACTTTCATTCGAGAAAGTGTTTTAATTTGGAAACAAATGTAATACGATAACAGTGCTGATAAAGCAAATCCCGTTTTTTTTATTTACGTATTAAGAAAGCAATTAATATCAGTTGTTTTAAAAAGCGAAAGGGTTATACGGGTTCGCCGAATAAAGTAGCGGAAGAGGCATGCGTTATCCGTACATTTACAAAATCCCCTACATGATATTGTCGCTTATCGAAAATCACTACTTTATTCTGGCTGGTGCGTCCGAACAATTGCTCGCGCGAACGTTTGGAGAAACCTTCGATCAATACCTCGAATTCTTTTCCTATGTCGCGTTTATTGCTTTCTTCCGATAATTGATTCTGCAGGTCGATCATGCCTTGCAGGCGGCGTATTTTCTCTTCTTCGGGAACATTGTCGGCCAAACGCTTCGCAGCATATGTTCCGGGACGTTCCGAATACTTAAACAGGAAGGATGAATCGTAGCCTACTTCTCTCATCAGCGAGAGTGTTTCCATATAATCCGCTTCCGTTTCCGAATGGAAACCGCAAAAAAGGTCGGTCGATATGGAACAGTCCGGTAAAATACGCTTAATAGCGGCAATACGCCCGAGGTACCATTCACGGGTATATTTACGGTTCATCACCTTTAATATATGCGAACTTCCCGATTGGGCTGGCAAATGGATATGCTTACATATATTATAACAGGCAGCCATCACATGCAACGTTTCGTCGCTCATATCTTTCGGGTGCGACGTGGTGAAACGAATACGCATGTCCGGTGCCTCCCGGGCCACCCTTTCTAATAATAAGGGGAATGTTACGGCCTTATCGCCTTCCCCGAAATGGTAGGAATTAACGTTTTGCCCTAACAGCGTCACTTCCCTGAAGCCTTGTTCCTTCATGTCGCGTACTTCATTCAGGATACTTTCCACGTCGCGGCTGCGTTCACGGCCCCGGGTATAGGGGACAATGCAATACGTACAGAAATTATTACATCCCCGCATAATAGAAATAAAACCGGAGATTTTCACGCCTCCTATTTTAAGGGGAATAACATCTTTATAGGTTTCCTGGGTAGACAATTCCACATTGATCGCCTTTTCGCCCTGTTCAACGGCGCCTACCAAATTGGGTAAATCCATATATGAATCGGGGCCTACCACCAAATCTACCTGGTGTTCATTGATCAGGGATTCCTTTACCCGTTCGGCCATACATCCCAGAACACCTATAATAAGATGCTTCTTTTTCTTCCGGAACGACTGTAGGTATTGCAGGCGGTTGTATATTTTCTGCTCCGCATTATCCCTGACCGAGCAGGTATTGAGGAAAATGGCGTCCGCTTCTTCCATTTTCTCCGTTATTTCATACCCGTCCATCTGCATAACCGATGCTACCACTTCGCTATCCGTTACATTCATCTGGCAACCGTATGTTTCTATAAAAAGCTTTCTTTCTTTCTTGTTTTCAGACATATATATAATCCTTTTTTTAATATTTCACATATTCCACGCATGTTAACAAGACTTAAATACGTCATTTCTTAAAAAATACTTTTAAAAAAATTTGCGCATGCAAAACTCTTGCTTTACATTTGTATCGAAAAACGTAAATTTTTTCATAGTTAAGGTTTTGGTTAAATCGAATAAGGATGGCTGCGAAGTTATCCTTATTTACTTTTATATCATTCAGTCTTTCAGGCAGCCAATGGGAACCACAAAGACCCCGTCGGCGCGGCGAAAGGCATATTGCCCGGTTCCGGTCAGTACCATCAGGAAAGATGGCGCCTTCATCTTGTCGGTGTCGATTTTTTTTGCCAATGTAGTAAGTGTCCCGGCTCCTTCCTCAACCAATCGGTCTCCGCCCAGTTTAATTTCTATCAGTCCATAAGAACCGTTACGAAGATGGACAACCGCATCACATTCCAATCCGTCCTTATCCCGGTAATGATATACGGAACCGCCAAGCGCATCGGCAAAGATTCGCAGGTCCCGTACGCACAGGCACTCAAAAAGCAAACCAAAGGTGTTTAAGTCGGCTATGAGGTCGTCGGGACCCAGTCCAAGAGCCGCCACCGCGATTGAAGGATCAATGAAATAACGTGTATCACTGGTTCGTATCGCCGTTTTAGACCGCAAGTTAGGATTCCATGCCGCCATGTCCTCAATGGCGAATATTTTTTTCAATGCGTTGATATAGGCATAGATCGTCCTGTCGTCTAAGGTGGAATTATCGTTATTCTTCATATCCTCACAAATAGCAGTGAACGATGTCTGAGTACCTTGGGACCGGGCATATGATCTCATCAGCAATTTCACGCGTTCCGGATTACGTGCCACTTCATCAACTCTCCGGATATCCATGTTGACAACTGCATCATAATAGTCATAAGCTCGTCCCAGAGAGACGGCTCTATTCTGCAAAGTAGCCCTCGGCCACCCTCCACGGCACACTAAATAAGCGATGTCATTTATATTCAGATGGGCGGTTGCTACAACCTTACCATGAGTGAATAATTCCCCCAGACTTACGGCGCCATTGGCCTCACCGGATTCCCACAAACTCATTGGACGCATTCGCAAGCGGGCTATACGTCCCGTACCGGTATGGCTTATGGTTTCATTTTCTTCCGCATTGAAGGGTACGGAGGAACCTGTCAGGATGAATTGTCCCTCTTCATTTCGATGGTCAACAGTGAAACGGATTGCATCCCATAGTTGTGGAGCCAATTGCCACTCGTCAATCAGGCGGGGTGTGGCTCCCGTAAGCAGAAGTTCCGGGTCGATGTCTGCTGCCTGTAAGTTCTGTTTCCGGTCTTTCGGACTATCCATATACAGGATGCTCTGTGCCTGTTGCTCTGCAGTGGTCGTTTTGCCGCACCATTTAGGGCCTTCTATCAGTACGGCTCCTATTCCTTCCAGTTTTTCTTTTAGCAGTTTATCGGCTATTCGTTGTTTATATTGATTCATAGACTTGTCCATATCTTCTCTATTATGTTGGATTTCATTTGTAAAGATACGCTTACTTTCTGAAATTAGTCAATTTGGCGGATTATTTTTAGTCAATTTGGCGACTTTTTATTGGTCAATTTGACGAAACTAAAAAACATATCTTCTCTTTTCTTTCCCTTTCCGATATTATTCTTATATTTGGAGCACAAAAGTAATCAAAGTTATGGACAACCTGGGCGATTGGCTTTATATTGTTATTTTAATTGCTATTGGGATCAGTAG
>JAISDJ010000267.1 GCA_031264865.1 Tannerellaceae bacterium
ACGTCGGTGCAGTTGAGCGAAAAATCCCGCAAATACCTTGTCAAGGTGGTAAAAAACCTCAATCCCAACCTGATGGTTGTAACCGATGATGTGTACGGCACGTTTGTAAACGGTTTCAGGTCGCTGATGGATGAGTTGCCCCAAAACACATTATGCGTTTATTCGTTCTCCAAATATTTCGGGGCCACGGGCTGGCGACTGGGAGTTATCGCCTTGCATGAGGATAATGTTTACGACGATATGCTGTCGGCCGTTCCGGAAAAAGAAAAAGAACGCCTGGCCAAAATGTACGAAAGCCTGACGCTCAAGCCCGGAAAACTGAAATTCATCGACCGCTTAGTGGCCGATAGCCGCCAGGTTGCCCTGAATCATACGGCGGGCCTATCCTTGCCTCAACAAATACAAATGCTGTTGTTTGCTGCATTTGCTTTGCTCGACAAGCAAAACAAGTACAAGACCGATTGCAACGCGATTATACAACGCCGCTACAATTTGCTGTGGGAAGGAATGGGCGTCCCCGTAAGGCCCGACCCCGACCGTGCCGGATATTATTGCGAAATAGATATACTGGAAGGAGCCGTCAGTCGTCACGGAAAAGAGTTCGGCGAGTTTCTCAAAAAGAATTTTGAGCCGGTGGATTTTCTGTTCCGCTTAGCGGAACTATCGTCTATCGTACTACTTAACGGAGGAGGTTTCGGCGGCCCGGAATGGTCGGTAAGAGTATCCCTGGCGAATCTGGAAGATAAGGATTACAGCAGAATAGGCCAAAAAATCGCCGAAACCATGCAGGAATACGTTGACGCATGGAAGAATGCCTGAGCAGTTTCTTCTTGCTGAATTTATTTTGTTTTGATAACAACTAAAAAGAATTAAATTATGAAAAGTTTTATTAAAAAAGACAGTTTTGCCATTAACTATTGGTGGCTTTCTCTTGTTCTGGGTGTATTGTTTATCGTCTTTGGGATTTGGTTATTGATGAATCCATTGACCAGTTATGCTGCATTAAGTATTTTATTCAGTGCATTTATGCTTATTAGCGGTATGTTTGAAATAGCCTTTGCTATAAGTAATAAAGATAGTATCTCTTCCTGGGGATGGTATTTGGCGGGAGGTATCATTGATTTGCTTATTGGCATTATTCTGATTGCTTCGCCGGGGCTTAGCATGGCGGTATTACCCTTTATCCTTGCTTTCTGGCTTATGTTCCGGGGAGTATCCGGTATTGGGAATACGATTGATTTACGTAACTATGGCGTTCGTAACTGGGGTTGGTATTTATTCCTTGCCATTCTGGCTATTCTCTGTTCAATAGGAATTTTATGGGTACCGGCGGCAGGGGCGCTGAGCTTTGTCTTCATAACAGCCTATGCCTTTATGGTCTTTGGCATATTCAGAATAGTTGTATCTTTTGAATTAAAGAAATTAAAAAGTCATAAGTCGTGAGTCATAAGTTGTAAGTAGGAAGCCGTAAGTCATAATATTTAAACTTATGACTTACGACTTGTAACTTATGACTTAGTTATTTCCGGAAACAATAACTGACACCTCCTGTTAGCCAGAAGCCTGGTTGGGGGATGTTTCCCAAATCAAAATAGGCCGTGTTGTAAAGGTTGTTTAAAGAGAGATTAAATGTGATTACTTTGTATTGGTAGTTTAGTTTTAAGTCTAAGGTTGAAAAAGAAGGGAAGGATTCATCGCCTGTTTTTTCCAAATCGACGAACTTCTCATAGGTTCCCATGCGTTTTTGGAAACGGAGATACCAGCCTGCCGAAAACTTATTGCCTATCTGATGGATGAACTTTACCGTAAATTTATCTCTCAGGTAATTTAATGTATACTTGGAAATAAGGTTTTTGGTGTCACTCGTCTGGTGCATTCGCGTATAATCCATAGCCAGTGACGATTGCTTACCCAGAAATGGGAGAAAGGTTGATAAGCGGAAACGTACGCCGGCTTCTATTCCTTGTGTATTGACTTTTGTCAGGTTCCATGAGGCCCATTTGATATCTTCGGGACTTTCTTTTACCCAGTCGATCATATTTTTGCCCCACAACAGGAATCCTGTCAGATAGGCATCTATAAAATAGTTATTGTATTTTAGCCCTATATCAAGCGCTTCCGATTTTTCGGGTGCAAGTTCTTTGTTGCCATGATGTGTTTCGGTGGTATAATATAAATCGGTGAAAGTCGGCATCCGGGCGGATTTATTCCAGGACACTGAAACCTTTACTTCATCGAAGGGCCTGTAAGATACACTTACAGAGGGATAAAACATATACTCTCTTTTTAGTAAGGTAGTATGGTTCATTAATACGCCGGCCGACGCTGCGAAACGTTTCAGAGATAAGGTATGTTCCAATGCAATGCCGGTATTTATACGGCTGTCGTACATCTTGTATTTTCCGTGCGGTGCTATCATTGGTTTTCCCAATACACTGCTCATTATATCTTCTTTCCGTACTTCACCTCCCAGGCTGGTGTTTCCCAATAGGGAAGAATACGTGAAAATTAAATTACCCCCGTAGGTATCGTTCCGGTGGAAATTACGCCCGGTATCCGTTCCCTTTATCAATTCAAACCGGTCGTGATGCCTGTTCCAATAAAGGATGGGGACGATCTTTACCGTTGAGCCGAACTCGCCTTTTACAGAGCCCATATA
>JAISDJ010000266.1 GCA_031264865.1 Tannerellaceae bacterium
TTGAAGGAAAACGTTATCTGCGGGCATCTTATCCCGGCCGGTACAGGCCAGCGCGATTACGACAAACTGGTTGTCGGCGCCAAAGACGAGTTCGAACGTATTTATGCAAACCGCAAAAACGTGGTGGAACTCACGATGATGGATAAAGTGTCTAACACAAGGGATAATGATTAAACAAGATCATCTCTTCGTATAATTCCGAAAGGCTACTCGTAAAACAGTAGCCTTTTTTTTATCCGGACGTTTGTACTTCTAACCAATTGAATTATATTTGCAGGAACATTATCCTGCTTGTCAGGGATGATAAACCGTTGTTGTATTATGAACCGGATAGATGTTCTGCAAGAAGTTGTATCGCTTTCGCCCGAAGATTGTTTTTTTGTGATGAAGCGCCATAAGGAGGGTTTTCCCTATCCTCCGCACATACATCCTGAATTTGAATTGAATTACCTTGAAAATGCGACAGGCTCCATCCGTATCGTAGACGACTCGGTGGAAGAAATAGGCGATCTGGATTTGCTTCTTGTGGCGGGAGGCGCCAAGCATGCCTATTCCAACCATAAATGCAAATTTGAGGGAACCATAGAAATAACCATTCAGTTCCACCGTTCGCTATTCGATAGCGTCATCAATAAAAGGCATTTTAAAACCATCAAAAGCATGTTTGAAAATGCCGCCCACGGGTTGGTTTTCAGCCGGCAGATGATTGAACGTATCCGTCCGGAGCTAAAGATGCTCTCTAATGATGTGCCCGATTCTTTCCGCAATTTCCTCCGCCTGATTGAAATACTGAAAATCCTGTCGTTAGACGCCGCCGCCCGGCCTTTGAAAACTTCCAATAATGTAAGCGATTTCAGAGACAGGGACAGCGAGCGGCTGGAAACGATCATGCTGTATTTGCACGAAAACTATCAACGCCCGGTTTCATTAACGGATGTAGCCAGCCTGATAAACACAAGCGAATCTTCCCTCACCCGCTTCCTGAAGAAGTGGACGGGCAAAACATTTATCGATTACCTGAACGACATCCGCGTTTCGGAAGCTGCGTCGCACCTGATTGAAACCAGCGACACCGTTTCGGAGATATGCTATAAAAGCGGTTTTAATAATTTATCCAATTTCAACCGTGTTTTCCGTAAGAAGAAAGGGTTTACTCCGTCGGAATACAGGGAAAGGTATGCCCGTTCGCGTTTCAGAATATAGAAAAGGGCTTTCGCAGGCTAAGATTGACGGAATAGTATTACGTATTGAAAAAATAGTATTTGGTGAGTTTGGGCAAACCTTCTACATTTGTTTCATTATATCATGGCAATCAGCACTTATTTACGCCTTAACTTAAACGTCAGAAAAAGAGATTTGATTTGGATATAACTGATAAGATATTTTTTTACATTGGTCTAAAGAATTGAGAATTAAAAACACAACTTGGAAACGACTGCCTGAGAAGGTTGTCGTTTTTGCTTTTGTTCATTAGAAAATGCCTATATTTGTCTGTATATTTACTTAAAAACATATAGTATGGACAATAACAAAACCAATCCGGCGAATGAGATACAGATTGAGTTGTCTGAGGAAATTGCTCAGGGCACTTATACCAATCTGGCCATTATAGCCCACTCGCCGTCTGAATTTATCATCGATTTTATCCGTATCGTTCCCGGTATGCCTAAGGCTAAGGTGAAAAGCCGGGTGATCTTAACTCCCGACAATGCGAAGCGATTATTATATGCCCTTGAGGATAATATCGCTAAATTCGAGCAACAGGCTACTAACGCGCGTATCGATGGTTTCATCCCTCCGATAGGCGGTATTAAAGGCGAGGCATAAACCATTTTTATTAAGGCGGAGTATGAAAACAAAAATGTCTTTGTTAATCCTGTTTCTTTTTGTCGCCTCAAGCGGTTACACGCAGGTACGGTTTGACGACTGGTTTGAGAAAAAGAGTTTGCGCATCGACTTTGCGCTTAGCGGCAATAGCGGCTATCAGCAGGCGGCTTTGCAGCAATTGCGGGAAGAGCCTGTGTGGGGAGGCCCGGCGGAAAACCTGATCGACAGGTTTTACTACGGCGGTTATTATGTAAACCTGTATGATAAAGCCGGTAAACAACTCATCTATTCGCGTGGGTTCAATACGCTGTTTGAAGAATGGCGTTCGACGGAACAGGCTAAAAGCGAAACGCAATCGTGGACAAACAGCGTATCCGTCCCCTTCCCCCAAAGAGAAATCATAGTAGAGATTACGGGGCGGGACAGAAGCGATATGCAATTCCATACCCTGATGACGCTGGAGATTGACCCTGCCAGTATATTCATCGACCGGAGCAGACTGAAAGAAAATACCGTAACGCAAGTACAGTATAAAGGAGACCCTGCCTCGAAAGTAGATTTAGTATTCATCGCCGAGGGGTATACTGCCGGAGAAGAGAAGAAATTTGAAGCGGACGCCGGGAAATTCGCGGAATCATTATTCCATACGCCGCCGTTCGATACGCGCCGGGATGACTTCAACGTCTGGGCGGTAGCGCTTGCCTCCGAAGATTCCGGCACAGACATTTCGGGCAAAGGCGTCTTTAAAAATACCGCCCTCAACGCGGGATATTATACGTTTGGCGTAGACCGTTACCTCACCACCCCGGACATGAAATCCATTCGCGACGCCGTTTGGAACGTTCCTTGCGACGCTATTTTCATTTTGGTGAATACCGGTATGTACGGCGGGGGCGGCATGTATAATTTCTATGCCATGGGAACGTCCGACAATGCCCGTACCCCCGTGGTGTTTGTTCACGAGTTCGGCCATAGTTTTGCCGGATTGGCCGACGAATATTTCTCATCGGAAGTGGCCTACGACGAGGCTTTTTACAACCTGGAGAAAGAACCCTGGGAACCGAATATCACCACCCTGATTGATTTCGACAGTAAATGGAAGGATTTATTACCCGCCCATACGCCCATCCCCACGCCGCTAAACGATACCTATAAGGATAAACCGGGCGTTTACGAAGGGGGAGGCTATCTGCCCAAAGGCATCTACCGCCCGGTAGACCATTGTATGATGCGCGATTACGCTCCTTTTTGCCCGGTATGCAGCAAAGCCATTTTGCGGATGGTTGATTTTCTTACGGACAAGCCCTATTAAAAAAAACGAGAAGTTGCTGTGATAAGTATAAAGAGATATGGTACAAATCTTTAGAAGATTTTATACTTTTGTTGTGAAAATAAATGTTGCATATATGGAATAAGAAAATAATAACATACCGGTAAAAAAGCGTTAGCTTTTGTTCTTGCTTTTAGAAATCTCCAATTTTTGTCAGCGAACAGGAACAAGAAAGTTCGACGCTCACGTACAC
>JAISDJ010000318.1 GCA_031264865.1 Tannerellaceae bacterium
ATGTCATAATAAGCTTCGAGCTTGGAATATATGCACAAGCTGTGGTCTTGTCTTTTACTGCTTAAAAAAGTATTCTTTTATCCGACTCGCTTATAAATCGCAATTTTTATGTAAGTTTGACACCGTAAAAAAACATATATAATTTCTCTATGGAAACTGTTAACATGAAAGTCACCAAACAACTGATTTACGTATTATTACTCGCCATTGGAGCATTTTCCTGCACGCAGGAGAAAAGTGTGGATTTGAAAGTATTGCAATTGAATACATGGATACACGGAGAGCGTGTGCCCGGAGCGTCCGGAGGAATTGTCGACCTGATTGACTTCACTGATCCCGATGTGGTATTGCTGTGCGAACTGGACGCCGGAAGCGAAACACCTTTGACGCAACAATTGATAAGCGAACTCAGCAAACGGGGAAAAACGTATTTCGGCGACGGCAAAAACTTGCAAACCGGTATTTTGTCGAAATATGCTCTTGAAAATATCTCGGTACTCCTGCCGACCGTCGAACGCCACCGACCACTCGTCAAGGCGCAGATCACCGTAAACGGTCGGACGGCCGTCATCTATTCGGCACATCTGGATCACATGCATTACGCTCCTTACCTCCCACGCGGATATAACGGAGAAGGTGGGAAACTGGATGTACCGGTGACGCATCCCGATTCGATTCTTGCAGACAATCGCGCGTCCTGGCGCAACGAGGCTATCCTGGGTTTTCTCCAAGAGGCAGAAGCGGAAAAAGCCAAAGGACATTTAGTAATCATCGGCGGAGACTTCAACGAACCGTCGCACCTGGACTGGCAGGAAGACACGAAGGACATTCGTGATCACCGGGGCGCCGTCGTCCGCTGGGATGTGTCGCAGATGCTTTACGAAGCTGGCTACATCGACGTTTACCGTCAGCTCTACCCCAATGCCCTGACGCATCCGGGATTTACCTGGCCGGCAGGTAATACGTCAGCCCGGTTGGAAGACCTCTACCCTGCACCGGATGCCGACGAACGCGACCGCATTGATTTCATTTACTACTACCCGCAACCGGGCACCATACCTGTCAAAGCATGTATTGTCGGCCCGCCCGCTTCGGTCGTTTACGGAAAAATCGCGCCCGACGAAACCGACGACGCCATCCTCACCCCCCAAAGCATATGGCCGAGCGACCACAAAGGCAACCTGGCCGTTTTCCGTATTTCGCCACCAACAAAGCACGCAACATCCCATCCATAAAAAGAAATTATCTTTGCTGAGATAAAACATATGAGTTTTAGAATTATATGAAAATCAAAAGTTACAGACGGCTCTTTCATTGCTTAATGTTCTAT
This sequence comes from Tannerellaceae bacterium, assembly GCA_031264865.1. Taxonomy (GTDB): domain Bacteria; phylum Bacteroidota; class Bacteroidia; order Bacteroidales; family Tannerellaceae; genus DFXE01. Next base: position 1,331 of record JAISDJ010000318.1, read on the forward strand.
CATTAAACAATCGTAGCTTTGCCACAACGTAGCCGGTTCCCAGAGGGAACAAAGAGCTTAGGATAGGGTTTCAACCCTATTTATGAATACCTCATCCCACCCCCATCTCGTAGCCTTGAAAAGGTGTAATAATATAAAATGAATATATATCATGCCCATGCAGGGCTATGAGACGGGAGAGATGCACCAGATAATAGGGTTGAAACCCTATCCTAGGCTCTCCATTCCTTTCAGGAACCGGCCACGCTGTGGCAATGCTACGTTCCCTCCTTACTACTTTGACTACTCTAACTACTATTAACTACTTAAAAAAAACAATTATGCATAATACAACAGCTCAGCGTGCGCCTAAAAGCGCATCTAATTTCGCACCGGCTGTAGAAGCGAATGTTTACGGGATGAACGAGCGTATCAAACGGTTAAGAAAAGAATCGTTTGAAGCCCAGCCTTCTTTATCTATCGAAAGGGCGCTTATCGAAACTACGTTTTACCGGGAATATGACGGAAAATACCCTGTTCCGGTGTTAAGGGCGCTTAATTTTCTGGAAATTTGCCGGCGGAAAACAATTTATATCGGAAAAGATGAATTAATCGTAGGCGAACGCGGCCCGAAACCAAAGGCCGTACCTACCTTCCCCGAACTTACTTGCCACAGCGTAGAAGACTTACACGTTTTGAACACACGGGAGTTGCAACGCTACACCATCTCCCAAGAAGATATCGACATGTATGAACGGGAGGTGATTCCTTACTGGAACGGGCGTACTCAGCGCGAACGTATTTTTAACCATGTACCTGATACCTGGCGATCCCTTTATGAAACAGGACTGTTTACCGAGTTTATGGAACAAAGAGCGCCGGGGCATACTGCCTTGGATGGTAAGATTTACCGCTTCGGCCTGCTGGATATAAAAGAACGCATTGCCGGGGAACTGGAAAAATTAGATTTCATGAACGATCCCGAAGCAACAGACAAACAGGAGGAATTAACCGCCATGTCTATCTCGTGCGATGCCGCTATCGTATTTGCTGAACGACATGCCGACCTTGCCGACGAAATGGCATTGACGGAAAAAGACCCAAAGCGGGCGACCGAACTCCGTAAGATAGCCGAAGTCTGTCGCCAGGTACCGGCGCACGCTCCCCGTACCTTTTGGGAAGCGATCCAGATGTATTGGTTTGTCCACTTGGGAACAATCACCGAATTAAATGGCTGGGATGCAATGAATCCGGGACATTTCGACCAGCACCTGATTCCTTTCTACGAAAAAGAAATAGCGCAAGGTACACTGACAAAGGATGAGGCGAAAGAGCTACTTTGCTGTTTCTGGATAAAGATGAACAATCACCCGGCTCCCCCCAAAGTAGGTATTACAGCTAAGGAAAGCGGCACATACAACGACTTTACTAATATCAATATCGGAGGCGTAAAACCCGATGGCAGCGATGGAGTAAACGAACTTTCCTACCTGATGCTTGAGGTTACGGAAGAATTACAGATTCTTCAACCGGGAAATTCGATTCATATCAGTTCCCGTACGCCAGAACGGTTTTTGCGTGCCGGTTGTAAGGTGATCCGTCAGGGGCATGGCTACCCTTCGGTATTCAATCCGGATGTGTATATTCAGGAACTCATGTGCCAGGATAAGTCTTTACAAGACGCACGCGAAGGCGGATGCAGCGGATGTATAGAAGTAGGCGCCTTCGGTAAAGAGGCTTATCTTCTGACAGGATACTTGAATGTACCCAAAATAGTAGAGATAACATTAAACAATGGCTACGATCCTGTGTCGGGAAAATTAGTGAGCATCCAAACCGGCGACCCACGTAATTTCAAAAACTACAACGAGTTGTACGACGCTTTCCTCAAGCAGTTACACTATATCACAGACCAGAAAATACGTGTAAGTAATTATATCGACCGGATGTTTGCCAAATATGCCCCCGCTACCTTCCTCTCCCTTTTCATAGACGACTGTATCGCTAAAGGCAAAGACTATTACAACGGTGGCCCCCGCTACAATACCACGTATATACAATGTACCGGTCTGGGCACTGTTACCGATAGCCTTGCCACCCTAAAGAAGCATGTTTTTGAAGATAAAACATTCTCGATGGACCGTATCCTCAAAGCCATTGCCAATAATTTTGAAGGCGATGAAGCTATGCGGCAAACCATTCTCAACCGTACACCCTTCTTCGGCAACGACGATGCTTATGCCGATGGTATCGCTCTGCAAGTCTACAGCGACTTATTCGATGCAATCGACGGCAAACCGAACACCAAAGGAGAAACGTTTCATCTGAACATGCTCTCTACCACCTGCCACGTCTACTTCGGTAAAGTAACAGGAGCCACCCCTAACGGACGTTTGGCGGGCCTGGCTATTTCAGACGGCACATCGCCTTCACACGGAGCCGACACACATGGCCCTTCCGCCGTAATCAAATCGTTAGGCAAGTTAGACCAGGTAAAGAGCGGTGGGACACTACTAAATCTCCGCTTCCTCCCCAGCCTGTTAAAGCGCGAAGCAGACGTAGCCAAATTAGCCTCGCTGATCCGCAGCTATTTCGCACTGGGAGGCCATCATATCCAATTCAATATCGTAGATACCGCCACCCTATGTGCTGCCCAAGAATCGCCGGAAGACTATCGCGACCTATTAGTCCGCATGGCCGGCTACAGCGATTACTTCAACGATATGAACGTCGATCTGCAAGCCGATATCATAGCGCGGACGGAAAATCAGGAGTTTTGACTACTTTTTTCGACATAAAACGTTACTCCATCAACGATGGGCCGGGGATACGGATAACGATCTTTTTTAAGGGTTGTCCGCTGTCGTGCCTTTGGTGTCATAATCCGGAGGGTATTTCCGTTCGTAAACAAAAAATGTATACGAAAAAGAAATGCATCGGATGCCGGACGTGTGTGAATAATTGTCCGGCGAGCGCCTTATCCCTCACAACCGGCGGTGTACATATGGACCACCATGTTTGCACGCTCTGTGGAAAGTGCGCAGAGGTATGCCCCACCAAAGCGATGGAACTATCGGGAACGGAATACACCGTAGATTACCTTGTAAACGAAATCGAAAAAGAAACTATTTTTATGGATCAGTCCGAAGGAGGCGTTACCTTCTGCGGCGGAGAACCTTTGATGCACCCTAATACCCTACTCGAACTATTACAACGGTGCGGAGAAAGGGGCATTCACCGGACCGTAGACACCACTTTATTCGCTAAACCGGAGATAGTAGCCAAAATAATGAATGAAACCGACCTCTTCCTGGTAGACCTCAAACATATGGATACCGAAAAACACCGTTTCTATTGCGGCGTACTCAATGAGTTAATTCTTTCAAACCTCCGGATGATTACCGACGCCGGAAAAGAAATGATCATCCGCATCCCCCTAATCGAGGGAATCAATGCCGACGAAGCGAATATAAACCGCTCGGCAGCGTTCCTCTCCTCCCTTTCCTGGGATAATAAAAAGGTACATCTGTTACCCTATCACGCAATTGGCATCGGAAAACATGAAAAATTAGGTACAATCTACAACCCCTGTTCCATCCCAATGGCTACCCCTTCTATTGAAGTCCAGGAACGATGCATATCCATCTTTCGTGCCTATACTATTAAAGCAAGTATTGGGGGATAAATCCATTCCGGATTCTTTTAAAAGCGTGAGTTTGTTCGTTCCATGACAAAATCAGGTACAAGGTGCCGACCTTTTTTTCAAGAGATGCCGACCTTCTTTGAAAAAGGTACCGACCTTATAAAACAGGATTTCGACTGACTGAGGAAATATAACCTGTTTGCATTACCGATAGTCATTGAAAAATAATGTAAATTTGTGGCATCATAATAACCAAATTTATACGGGTAATGAAAAGAGACAATATCATTTTCGACATTATCGAGAAAGAAAAGCAACGCCAATTGAAGGGAATTGAATTGATTGCTTCTGAAAACTTCGTGAGCGATCAGGTACTGGAAGCCATGGGGAGTGTCCTCACTAATAAATATGCCGAAGGGTATCCGGAAAAGCGCTATTATGGGGGATGCGAAGTAGTAGACCAAAGCGAGACGCTTGCCATTGAACGATTGAAGAAGCTATTTAATGCCGAATGGGCAAACGTACAGCCGCACTCGGGAGCGCAAGCAAATGCCGCCGTATTTCTGGCAACAATGGATCCCGGCGATACGTTTTTAGGATTAAACCTGTCGCATGGTGGCCACCTGTCGCATGGTTCGCCCGTAAACAGTTCAGGTATTCTTTATCATGCTACCGAATATAATGTGAAAGAAGAGACAGGACAGGTAGACTACGATCAGATGGAAGAAGTAGCGCTTCGCGAACGCCCAAAAGTGATTGTAGGAGGTGGTTCGGCTTATTCGCGCGAATGGGACTACAAGCGTATGCGCGAGATAGCTGATAAAATTGGTGCGATATTAATGATCGATATGGCCCACCCTGCCGGTTTGATTGCCGCCGGATTATTGAACAATCCATTGGAACATGCACATATTGTAACATCTACCACACATAAAACCTTACGTGGACCTCGTGGCGGTATTATCCTGCTGGGGAAAGATTTTGAAAACCCCTGGGGAAAGAAAACACCTAAAGGCGAACTAAAAATGATGTCTCAATTACTGGATTCCGCCGTATTCCCAGGCATACAAGGCGGCCCGCTTGAACATGTAATTGCTTCTAAAGCCGTTGCCTTCGGCGAAGCTCTCGAACCGGAATACAAAACATACCAGACACAAGTGAAGAAAAACGCCGCCGCCATGGCACAAGCCTTCATGGATAAAGGATATAAAATCATTTCCGACGGTACGGATAATCACAGTATGTTGATTGACTTACGTTTTAAATTCGCCGACCTGACCGGAAAAGTAGCTGAAAAGGCATTGGTAGCAGCCGATATTACCGTAAATAAGAATATGGTTCCTTTCGATAGTCGTTCCGCCTTCCAGACTTCCGGCATACGCATCGGGACACCGGCGATATCAACACGCGGCGCGAAAGAAGATTTTATGAGAGAAACGGTAGAATTGATAGATACTGTATTATCCGCCCCCGAAAACGAAAAAACCATTGCTTCTGTCCGCGAAAAAGTAAACAGTCTGATGAAACAATATCCGCTTTTTGCATGGTGATAAAAAGCCTTTATTATAAACTAAATTGATAAGTATGAGAAAATTATCGGCTATATGCGCCGTATCCGCATTCATGTTGTTTGCTTCGTGCAACGAACAAACGGCTGTAAAAGAGATGTCCTATAACCAGGGTGTCCATGTAATTCCTGCTCCTTTATCCCTTGTACAAAACGAGGGTGCTTTCAAACTCAACAAAAACACAACTATTTATGCGTCTACACCGGAAGTAAAAACCATTGCCGGTTATTTTGCCGCAAAAATGAGTCCAGCTACCGGCTACCGGTTTACCATAGACGAAAAAGAAGTATCAAATGGTATCTCGTTGGCTATTGATAATTCATTGGATGTAAACAACGAAGGATATACGTTGGATATAACGCCCGGATTAGTAACGATCAAAGCAAAAACGCCTGCCGGTATCTTTTATGGGATGCAAAGCTTTTTGCAATTGCTTCCGGCTGAAATAGAAAGTTCGTCTCTTGTAAAAGGTATTGCATGGACGGCTCCGGCTGTTTCCATCAAAGACGAACCTCGTTTTGGTTATCGCGGTATTATGATCGACCCCTGCCGCCACTTTATGCCGGTAGAAGAAATAAAGAAAATCCTAGATGTATTATCGTTATTCAAAATCAACCGTATGCACTGGCACCTGACAGACGATCAGGGTTGGCGTATCGAAATCAAACAATATCCCAAACTTACGGAGATTGGCTCTAAACGTATCGAAGGCGAAGGGCATGAATACGGTGGTTATTATACCCAAGACGAAATAAAAGAGATTGTACAATATGCAACCGACCGGTTTATAACCATCATTCCGGAAATAGAACTACCGGGACATGAAATGGCTGCCATTGCCGCCTATCCCGAACTATCCTGTAAAGGCGAACAGGGAACTCCCCGTATTGTCTGGGGAGTTGAAGATATTGTACTCTGCGCCGGCAAAGAAAGTACTTTTGAATTTCTTGAAAATGTATTTAAGGAAGTGGTAGAACTTTTCCCGTCCGAATATATACATATTGGCGGCGACGAATGTCCGAAAAAAAGTTGGAAAGCATGTCCGCTTTGCCAACAACGTATCAAAGAGGAAGGCTTAACCGGGGATAAAGAACATTCCTCCGAAGAACGTTTGCAAAGTTACTTTGTGCAACGTATGGAAAAAGTCTTAGCCAAATATGGAAAGAAAATAATCGGTTGGGACGAGATTCTCGAAGGTGGCCTGGCTCCTACGGCTACTGTGATGTCCTGGCGTGGAGAACAAGGTGGTATCGCTGCCGCCAAGATGAATCATGATGTGATTATGACTCCGCAAAACGATGGGATGTATGTAGACCGTTTTCAGGGAGATTCTAAAATCGAACCGGTTACGATCGGCGGATTGGCTACCCTGGAAAAGGTATATGATTATAATCCTACGCCTGAAGAAGTGGTTTCATTGGGTAAAGAAAAACATATATTAGGCGTACAGTGTAATGCCTGGTCTGAATATATGTACACAAACGAATTGATGGAATACCGTACCTTCCCCCGCATTCTTTCGCTAGCCGAAATAAGTTGGACGCAGCTTGACCGAAAAGATTACAACGATTTTGAACGCCGTCTTATCAACGCATTGGTTCGTTTGGATGCTCACCATATCAATTATTTTATTCCTCAACCGGAGCAACCCTATGGTTCGTGTAACTTTGTAGCGTTTACAGATAAAGCTTCGCTCGAGTTCAAATCCGTACGCCCGATTAAAATGGTTTACACAACAGATGGTTCCGAGCCGACTCCCGAATCAACGGAATACTCCTCTCCCATTGAATTTACCGAATCCGGTACATTGAAGATACGTTCGGTATTATCTTCTGGTAAAATGAGTAAGACACGTGTTATTACCGTAGAAAAACAAGCCTTGGCACCTGCTAACGTAGTGGAAAAAACATCCCCCGGATTGCAAATGCAGGTTACTTCCGGTTATTTCCTTAACGTAGACGAAATGGCGGCTAAAGCAACGGAATGGAAAACGTCCGTAATAAAAGACCTTCCGGACATGTTGCTCGTTGAACCCAGCGACGAATCCATGCGCGGCGTTAACTATTATGCTGCGGTGTCTACAGGATATGTCAACATACCCGAAGACGGTGTTTATTATTTTTCTACCGACAATGAGGAGGTATGGATAGATGGTAAGCTGCTTATCAATAACCGTGGCGAAGTAAAACGCTTTCCTCGTACGGATAAATCAGTAGCATTAGCCAAAGGATTACACGAATTTAAAGTCGTATTCCTTAGCCATATTATTGGCGGCTGGCCTTCTATCTGGAACAACTGGCATAAAGGAACCGTTTCTTACCGCAAAGCCGACGCTGAAAAGTTTGAACGGATCACTCCCGAAATGTTAGTTTATTAAAAAACATGCGTAATATTAGTTTATTCCAACGAAAAGTCTGTTATAATAAGGCTAAGAATCGTTAACAGACAATCGGTTTATAGTATATAAACCCCTATGTATCAATCGCTACATAGGGGTTTGTTTATTCTTTAACAGTTGAAGGGTTCTGCTTGGCATTTTCAGTAACTTCAACATTTCATTCGTATTATTTAATAAAACAAATCAGCTATTAAGTTTAACACTTCCGTATCTTGTCGCCGTTTAATTACAGGTATGGATAAAAGGTTCATTTTACTGCTATATATATGTGTTCATCAAACGGGAAGCCTTTATGCACAATGGACGAAAAAAGATTCCGTCTGGCTTGAAGATATATTATCCGGCAAGGAACAATTACGACTGAATCCTGAAACAATGGAAGCAATTCGTTCGGGAAATTTAATTAATACCAACAAACCCTTTACGGAGTTACTTGCCGCCCCTCCTATCTTGCCTATATCCAAAGATTTTGATCTACAACCTACTGATACAACTTCTGAGAAGACGATAGATTATAGTAAAATGCCTCCTGCTGTTTTAGCGCTTTATAAAAAGGAACTTATGCTTCACCCGGATACTGCCGAAATACTACAGAAGGGCGCTTTTTCCATGCCCGATCTAAGAGATAAAAACCGGATACAGGTTGGTAATTCCCCCGTTTCAGTAGCCGTACAAGCTACGAATGTATATAATAATCAGGTAAAAGATGGACAAAAAAGAGGAGGCTTCGTACTTGCCACTCGTATAACATTCTCACTGAACGACATACTGATGGGCATTTTCAGCAAAACGGAAAGAGCCAAACGACGAAACAAAAAAAGGGCAAACGCCTGGAAATACTACAACAACTACCCCGAACACCTAGAATGGAAACCAAAAGAAGAACAATAATATTCCTATTCTGTTGCCTACAAAACACAGCCTTGATATATGCACAATGGACAAAAGAAGATTCGGTATGGCTCGATAACGTATTGTCGGGTAAAGAAGCAATAAAACTTAATCCGGAATTTCAGAAAGCAATCGAATCGGGAACCTTACTAAATACAGATATAATAACACCCTCGGAGCAGATGAAAATCGTTCCGGGACGTATTCCTCTTAATAAAGATTTTACAGAATATCTCAGTCCGGGGAAAATACAAAAAGACATGGAAGATTTGAGAGATGTTGACCCTTTTAGTATTCCCCCGGCTGTTTTTATGCGGTATGGGCCGGCTATCTCTCTACAAGAAGATAAGTTTAACAAAGCTGCTTTCATGACGCCCAACCGTATCAAAGAAAACGCGGTAAGACCTTCCGGTCATTCATTCGACGACGCTTTAAGAAGTATTTTCAGTCCATCCTTCAGAGCAAGAGAAAGAAACAGAAAAAATGCAACTGCATGGAAAAGGTATAATGATTATTGGTAAAATCCGGTTTATCGTTTACCTTTGTGCCTTACATAAATAAAACTATTTTTCATGGGAGTGAATATGATTAAATCTCTATTTATTATCGTTTTAGCAAGTATTTTAACAATCAGTTGCCAAACGGACAAGAAGACGATTACCGAAAACAACATACAGTTTGACTCTATCACTGTGGATAAAACATACCATATGTTGGAACAATCGGATAATCCTAACTGTAATCTCCAAATCAAATTCATTTATCCCCTGAAATTCGGGAATAAAGACGTATTGAACCAGATCAGAAAACATTTCATTACTTCTTATTTCGGCGACATGTACGAAGAACTTACTCCGGAACAAGCTGTAGACGAATACGTAAACATCTATCTGGAAGACTATAAAAGCTTGGAAAATGATTTTAAAGAAGAAAAAGAAAAGTCGAAAGATGCACCTGTTGCCTCATGGTTTTCTTATTATGAGACGTCGTCTAACGAAATCACTTTCAATAAAGCAAATCTGCTATGTTATTCTGTAAGCTTTGAAAATTATACAGGAGGCGCTCATGGCGCACATGCACATATGAATTATGTACTGAATCTCAAAACGGGAGAAATTGTTACGGAAGAAGATATCTTTATAGAAGAATTTCAGGATGCTTTAGCTCTTATGCTGGTAGACAAAATTGCCAAACAAAACGAAGTAGAAAATGCCAGAGAATTGGAAAGTATTGGCTTTTTTAGTGTCGACGAAATATTTCCTAATGGAAATTTCCTAATAGATGAAGAAGGCATTACTTATTATTTCAACGAATATGAAATAGCGGCCTATGTAGTAGGTATCACCCGTGTAAAGTTACTTTATAGTGACATCAAACAGTTGCTTAAAAAAGATAGTCCTGTCTCAACACTAATCCGAGATTAATATGGTGAACGATCAACTGTCAACGCTGGAATCTTATTTTAGTGAGCTTACGGATAAACAAAAAGAACAATTTGAAGCTCTTTATTCCCTATATGCCGACTGGAATACAAAGATTAATGTGATTTCGAGAAAAGATATAGATAATCTGTATTTACACCATGTACTCCATTCTTTGGGAATAGTCAAAATGCTGAAATTCAAAGACGATACTACCGTTATGGATTTAGGGACAGGGGGTGGTTTCCCCGGTATCCCATTAGCCGTTTACTTTCCTAATGTACAATTCCATTTAGTAGATAGTATTGGGAAAAAGATAAAAGTGGCTCAGACGGTAGCTGAAGCTATTGGGCTTACAAATGTTACTTTTCTCCATGCAAGAGGAGAGGAAGAGAAACAGACGTTTGATTTTGTTGTCAGCCGCGCTGTTATGCCTTTAGTCGATTTAACGAAAATCGTTACTAAAAATATAAAGAAAAAGCAAAAGAACGCTCTCCCAAACGGATTGATATGTCTTAAAGGAGGTGAACTTCAACATGAAATACAACCGTTCAGGAATAAAGTAATCTCTATTGAATTAAGTAAGTATTTCAAAGAAGCGTATTTCAAAACTAAAAAAGTCGTATATATACCATTATGATCACAGTAAAATCATTTGAATTTAACTATTTCTCAGTAAATACCTATGTTTTGCATGACGAAACCGGAGAGGCCGTATTAATTGATTGCGGCTGTTTCTGTAAAGAGGAAGAACTGAGGCTGAGTAATTATATCACAGCCAATAAACTTACGTTGAAACACTTACTTTGTACCCATCTTCATTTAGACCATGTATTCGGGAATGAATTTGTAAGCAGAACTTACGGGCTTAAACCGCAGGCGCATAAAGCCGATGTGGACGCGCTTCCTTCAGCTCAGGAACAAGCGCGATTATTCGGACTTCAGGACAGGGTGCAAAGTATTCCGGTTGAGAAATATATCGTAGGGAACGAAACCGTAAAATTCGGGAACTCGGAATTAACGGCTTTACTTGTTCCGGGACATTCACCCGGTAGTTTGGCTTTCTACAATAAGAAAAACGGCTTTGCTGTCACCGGTGATGTTATTTTCAATGGGAGTATCGGACGTACAGATCTTTGGGGAGGTAATCAGGAGGTATTAATTGCCGCTATCAAAGACAAGATATTATCGTTACCTGATGAGACAATCCTTTACCCTGGACATGGTCCTGAGACAAATGTGATCAATGAAAGTATGAACAATCCTTTTTTATAATATAAATTTCTTATCTTAAAACACAATAATGCTATGGACACTAATAAATTCGTTAATCGTCATGTAGGTATTACAGAAGAAGATATCCCTTCTATGTTGCAAACCATAGGTGTTCAATCACTGGACGAGCTTATCAACCGAACTATTCCATCGGATATCCGTTTGAACAAAACGTTGAATCTTCCCGAACCGATGACAGAAAGGGAATTTGCCGAACATATTGCCGAACTTTCATCTAAGAATCAAGTATTTACTTCCTATATCGGTATGGGTTGGTATGATACCATATGCCCGGCTCCTATTCAGCGTAATGTGTTGGAAAATCCGGTTTGGTATACCTCTTATACGCCTTATCAGGCGGAAGTTTCACAAGGACGTTTGGAAGCTTTATTAAACTTTCAGACGGTTATCTGCGAACTGACAGGGCTTCCTCTTACCAATTGCTCATTGCTTGATGAAGCAACAGCCGCAGCCGAATCGGCTACCATGCTGCATGGCACACGCAGCCGTACACAAATCAAAGCAGAAGCCAATACTTTATTTGTCGATAATCATCTATTTGAATCTTCATTGGCTGTTATTCATACACGCATGATGCCACAGGGAATCAAAGTAGTAACAGGTGATTACAAGACATTTCATTTTACCGAAGATGTATTTGCGGCTATTATACAGTATCCTAATGCAAATGGGTCTGTTGAAGATTATACAGCGTTTGTTAAACGTGCGAATGAGAATGGAACACGTGTAGCCGTGGCCGCTGATTTAATGAGCCTTGTTATGCTTACCCCTCCTGGAGAATGGGGCGCCGATGTAGTGTTCGGTAGCGCACAACGTTTTGGAATACCTATGTTTTACGGAGGGCCTTCCGCCGGTTATATGGCTACAAAAGACGATTACAAAAGAGCGATCCCCGGGCGTATTATCGGTATTTCCAAAGATGCTTATGGACATCCGGCCTATCGTTTGGCTCTGCAAACACGCGAACAACATATCAAACGCGAAAAGGCTACATCCAATATTTGTACGGCTCAGGCGTTATTGGCTACCATGTCAGGATTCTATGCTGTTTATCATGGAGCAGACGGCCTACGGAATATAGCCAATCGTATCCATGCTTCCGCCGGTTTTCTTGCCGGAGAATTAGAAAAGTTGGGATATAAACAACTCAACACAAACTTCTTCGACACGCTGATGATTGAATTACCTGTTAACGTATCTCTCAATGCTCTGCGCGAGATTGCTCTTAATTGCAAGGTAAACCTCCGCTATTTCGAAGAAGGGCAAATAGGTATCAGTATCGATGAAACAACTCAGCTTACCGACATCGGTGTACTACTTTATATCTTTGCCGATGCAGCCGGAAAAGAGTATATGCTGGAAGAAACGATTCCTGTAAAAACTTATTTTGACAAGAAATTTACTCGTACGAGTGATTTCCTTCAACAAGATGTATTTAAGAAATATCGTACGGAAACAGAGTTGATGCGTTATATTACTCGCTTGGGGCGTCGGGATATCTCATTAGCCCAATCAATGATATCACTCGGTTCATGTACCATGAAGCTCAATGCAGCTTCCGAACTCTTTGCGTTAAACCGTCCTGAATTTCAGAATATTCACCCGTATGCCCCAGAAGATCAAACCGAAGGCTACAATGAATTGATAGAAAACCTTTCAGCTTACCTGACTGAGATTACCGGATTCAAAGGAGTAAGTTTACAACCGAACTCCGGCGCTGCGGGTGAATATGCCGGACTCCGCGTTATCCGCGCCTATCTCGAAAGCATCGGACAGGAACATCGCAGCATTGTATTACTCCCTGCTTCCGCGCATGGAACGAATCCTGCCAGCGCTGTACAATGCGGATTTACGACTGTTACGGTAAAAACGGATGAGAAGGGCAATATCGACATGCAGGATTTCCGCGAAAAAGCCGAAGCCAATAAAGATAAACTGGCCGCTACGATGATTACCTATCCATCTACTCATGGTATATTTGAAGCTGCTATCAAAGAAATGTGTACGATTGTACATGCTTGTGGCGGCCAGGTATACATGGATGGTGCGAATATGAATGCACAGGTTGGCTTGACTAATCCGGGAATTATCGGCGCCGACGTTTGCCACCTCAACCTGCACAAAACATTTGCGTCACCTCATGGTGGTGGCGGACCGGGTGTTGGCCCAATCTGTGTAGCCGGACATTTAACGCCGTTCCTTCCTTCACATCCTGTTACATGGGGAAGCGAGCAGAATACGGTTTCCGCCGCTCCTTACGGAAGTGCAGGTATTTTACCTATCACCTATGCGTATATACGCCTGTTAGGAGCAGAAGGACTTACCCAAGCAACTAAAATAGCGATTCTCAACGCTAACTATTTAGCGGCCAAATTAAAGGATACATACGGTATTGTATATACAGGAACTACCGGATGTGTAGGGCACGAACTTATCCTCGAATGTCGTACAGTAAAAGAACGTTCCGGTATCGACGAAGGAGACATCGCTAAACGTTTGATGGATTTCGGCTATCATGCACCAACACTTTCTTTCCCGGTGCATGGCACATTGATGATTGAACCTACGGAAAGTGAAAGCAAAGCAGAGCTCGACCGCTTTCTTGAAGTACTTGATTGTATTTGGAAAGAAATCAAAGAAGTAGAAGAAGGCAAGGTTTCTAAAGAAGACAATGTATTGAAAAATGCACCACATCCCGAATATGAAGTAATGTCTGATGAATGGACGCACGAATATTCGCGCAGTAAAGCAGCTTTCCCATTAGAATGGCTTCACGAAAGTAAGTTCTGGATAAATGTTGCCCGTGTAGATAATGCTTACGGCGACCGCAACCTTATCCCATCGCTCTGCGGATGTCAGTTATAATTTTTTGAGAACAGAGGAGAAGGGAAGATGGAAAAAATAAGACAAACGTTTAGTAAAGCCTTTTGGGTAGCTAACGCTGTTGAGCTTTTCGAGCGGGCAGCGTATTACGGTGTATTTATCGTTATCACTTTATATTTAAGCCGTATATTGGGATTTAATGATATTCAGGCAGCGGCCATAGCCGGAGCTTTCTCGGCTTGCTTGTACCTGTTACCTACATTTGCCGGAGCATTAGCTGATAAGATTGGTTTTCGTAATTCAATGTTACTGGCTTTTACATTGCTGACTTTGGGATACGCCGGGTTAGGCATCTTCCCTACCCTGCTTGAATCAGCCGGATTGGTAGAATATAGTATGACTACTAAATTCACCGGCCTGCTGGAAAATAATATGAGATACGGTATCCTCCCTATTATGGCATTAATTGTGATTGGAGGTTCTTTTATCAAAAGTGTTATATCAGGTACCGTAGCTAAAGAAACAACTCCGGAAAATCGTGCAAAAGGTTTTTCTATTTTCTATTCGATCGTGAATATCGGTTCCTTTTCCGGTAAGACAATTGTGAAACCACTCCGTGAAGCGATGGGGAATGAAGGACTTATTACGCTCAACTATTTTTCAGCGACAATGACCTTTCTTGCTCTGATTGCTATTTTCTTTTTATATAAAAGTGCACAATATTCGGGTGAAGGAAAAACTTTCAGGCAGATTTGGAATGCTTTAGTGAAAGTTTGTACCAATGGACGATTACTTATTCTGATTCTTATCATTACCGGTTTTTGGATGGTACAGCACCAGTTGTATGCTACGATGCCTAAATATGTGCTCCGCCTGGCCGGTGAAGGGGCTTCGCCTTCATGGTATGCTAATGTAAATCCGTTAGTGGTAGTACTTACCGTCAATTTGGTTACTCAACTTATGAGCAAACGAACAGCGCTTACATCGATGACAACCGGGATGTTTATCATGCCTGTATCAGCTCTTTGTATGGCTTATGGAAATGTACTTGACAGTAATCAAACGATCTTGAGTATGCATCCTGTAGCTTTTATGATGGTAGTCGGAATTATATTTCAAGGATTAGCGGAAACATTTATATCGCCTCGTTACCTCGAATATTTTTCTTTGCAAGCGCCCAAAGGTGAAGAGGGGCTATATTTAGGGTTCAGTCACCTACATTCGTTTCTTTCTTCTATTTTCGGTTTTGGTTTATCTGGATATCTACTCAATAAATACTGTCCGGAACCAACCTTATTCACTACACACGAAGAATGGGTTACTGCCAGTGCGAACGCACACTATATATGGTACTACTTTGGGGCAATTGCGCTGATATCCGCACTTGCACTCATCCTATATGGCCGAATAACGAAACGAATGGATACAAGGACAGCAAAAGCATCTTAAAATTAAAAGAAAAAATATGCATAAATGTGTAATTAGAAACAATTATGTAGCCAATAAATAAAAAAATATTGATATATTTGAAAACAAAGCTTTTTAGTCATGGATTTTCTAAATTATTTAAATCCTTATTGATACAATCAGTTTTAATAGGTTTTAGTTTTCAAGCAAGAAAGGGTAATCTGTGAAGACTACCCTTTCGTTAAGTTAAAAACAAGAGGGATTAACGGTACAGGCAAAGGCTAAAGAAAATAAATCCCGGATAAATGACCCTTATTCATACATTTACCAAATCAATAATTCTTTTACAACTATTCTTCTTTATTTTTTTTCTTTCCCTTTCTCCGTCTTTCCGCTTCTTCTTTTCTCTGTTTTACATTGAAAGACACAATTTCAGCTACTAACTGAAGGGGCATGGGTTTATCAAGTGGGAATTGTATAGCTCCCTTTGAGGTTTTGAAAGCACTTAGTTTTTCTTTAAATACTTCAATAACTTCTGCGCCGGGATATATACCAATATGCTTTTTATTTCCGGCAAAATGAATTAAATTTCCTTCTAAGGCAAATGTAGCCATTCCCCAACTGATTTTCTCTTTGGCTTCGGGAGCCGTTTCATTGATTGTTGTACGTAACTGTTTCATCAACGCTTGTACATTCTCGGGAAATCCGGCGATATACTCGTCAATGTTCTGTGGTGTAGATTTTGTTTCCATTCGATTAACCATTTTATTTATCCATACAAATATATAATGATCCTGTCATTACTCCTCTCAATATGCTCAAAAAAGCATAAAGTGTGCAGAATTAAGTTGAATGTTCTTTGACATTTAGAATGTTTGATTACTTTTGCAGCGCGAGATTAATCAGATATATATTATGATTCTGAACTAAATTATTTCTAATATCATTAATAATTATGAGTTTAAAAATTATTGTATTAGCGAAACAGGTTCCGGATACGCGCAACGTGGGAAAAGATGCCATGAAAGCCGACGGTACAGTAAACCGCGCCGCTCTTCCTGCTATCTTCAATCCGGAAGACCTGAATGCATTGGAACAGGCCTTACGCCTGAAAGATGCACATCCCGGAACAACCGTCACGCTGCTGACCATGGGTCCCGGACGTGCGGCTGAAATCATCCGTGAAGGATTATACCGTGGTGCGGATGGTGGGTATTTGTTGACAGACCGTGCTTTCGCTGGCGCCGATACATTGGCTACTTCTTATGCCATTTCAATGGCTATCCGTAAAATGAAAGAGTACGACCTGATTATTTGCGGACGTCAGGCTATCGATGGTGATACAGCACAGGTAGGCCCTCAAGTGGCGGAAAAATTAGGATTGAGCCAGATTACTTATGCTGAGGAAATTCAGCATATCAAAGACGGAAAAGTTACCGTTAAGCGTCGCCTGGAAAGAGGTGTTGAGACAGTGGAAGCCAAACTTCCAATTGTTATCACCGTTAACGGAAGCGCTCCTGCATGTCGTCCGCGCAATGCAAAATATATACAGAAATATAAACATGCAAAGACGATAACCGAAAAACAAGACGCTACAGTAGATTATACCAATTTGTTCAATAATCGTCCGTATCTGAATCTTCAGGAATGGAGCGTAGCAGATGTAAATGCCGATGTTGTACAATGCGGTTTATCCGGTTCACCAACGAAAGTAAAAAAGATAGAAAACGTTGTTTTCCAAGCCAAAGAAAGCAAAACACTGGAGCCGACAGACGATCATATAGACGAACTGATGAGAGAATTAATTACGAATCATACCATTGGATAATCAAGAGAAGATATGAACAATTTATATGTATATTGCGAAATAGAAGACGGCATCGTAGCAGATGTAAGTCTTGAATTGCTTACCAAAGGACGTTCATTGGCTTCTACTCTTGGTTGTAAGGTAGAGGCCGTAGCTATCGGGCGCCAATTAGACGACATAGCCAGTCAGGTATTTCCTTACGGAGCAGATGTGCTTCATTTATTCGATGATGCTCGTTTAGAGCCGTATACTTCACTCCCTCATACATCTATATTGGTAAAACTGTTTGAAGAAGAGAAACCTCAAATTGCACTAATGGGCGCTACCAGTATTGGCAGAGACCTTGGCCCCCGTGTATCATCAGCCTTGGGAAGCGGCCTGACTGCCGACTGTACCTCCCTGGAAATCGGCGACCATGAAGAGAAAAGAGAAAACAAAACATACAAAAACCTCCTGTATCAAATCCGTCCGGCTTTTGGCGGCAACATCGTAGCTACGATTATTAATCCGGAATGTCGCCCACAGATGGCAACGGTCCGCGAAGGAGTAATGAAAAAGGAAATGCTGAATGCCGCCCATAAAGGGGAAGTTAAAAAGCATGACGTAACTAAATATGTAAGTGATACGGACTTTGTTGTCAGTGTAATCAACCGTCAAATGGAAAAGAGTAAAACCAATATCAAAGGCGCTCCTATTATTGTAGCCGGAGGATATGGAGTAGGCTCAAAAGAAAACTTCCAATTGCTTCATGATTTGGCTGCCGTTATCGGTGGCGAAGTAGGAGGCTCGCGTGCGGCAGTAGACGCCGGTTTCACCGAACATGAGCGTCAAATCGGACAAACAGGCGTAACCGTTCGTCCCAAACTCTACATAGCCTGTGGTATCTCAGGCCAGATTCAACACATTGCAGGAATGCAGGAAAGCTCAATCATTATCTCCATAAATAACGACCCGGCCGCCCCCATCAACACAATTGCCGATTACGTAATTACCGGCACAGT
>JAISDJ010000331.1 GCA_031264865.1 Tannerellaceae bacterium
TAAAACTCCCGTTCTATTACTGCTTCCGCTTCATCTCTAGCCGGAGTGTACTGACCAACTTTCAGATAGTGCTTGCCAATCGTTTCAAAGGTAAGAGAATAAAACTCATCATCCGTGAAACCTTTTCCTTTTAAGAACTCTTTTGCGGCGTCTCCGCTGATGAACTCCATGACTTCACCATTATCGTCAAGCAAGTATTCCAGCGGGTTAATAATGATTCCGTTGATGTGTCGTCCTACGATTACCATTTCTAAACCTCCCTTAAAATGAATCCTGCCGTTGATAGCAGTGGAGATCCTTGATTGCGTACGCTATACAATAAGAATATATAAGCGAAAAAGCCAAAGATACATACAAAGGGGTTCGCTTTTAAGGCGAACCCCTTTGTATTGGTAATTTTTTATTGGTGAAGTCCGTCCGCAAGGCACCAAAACTGTTTAGGGTATACTTATCTTATTCTCTTATTCTAAAAAAATCTTTATTAAAATTATAAAATAAATATTATATATTAATTTTATTATAGTATAATTATAAAGGTAAGAGAATAAGATAAATACCTAAGCTACATATAGTTTTTAGGAATTTAGGAAATATATATTGAAAAGGAGATTTGTGATGTCAGATAATTCCGAGTTTATGAGAAACAATTTTGGAAGCATTTGCAAAAGTCTTTTGGATTTCTTTGACGAACACTTATGGGAGGATGAACGTCTTCTAGAGTTTGAAAAATACTTTTACGGTGGAGAACTGAAAGGGGGTGGCTGGAATATTGAAAAAGTTAAAATACTTTTTGAACTCCTTAAACTCCGCGATCCTGGCGATGCAGAAAAAATATTGTCATACATGGAAAATATCGAATATGGCTGGAGGGACGGCAGGTACCACTTTAACAACCACTGCTTACGACTTCTCAATCGCGGCGGTCAACATTGCAAGCGAAATTTCGGGATAGACAACACACCAGAAGCCACAGAAGACGCATTTAAGGAAATCTATTGGATTTTTTTAACTAAAAATTACGGGGAAATAACCACGTATCTTTTCGGATACAGCCTAGCTGCTTTATTCAGCAGCCGGTTGAAGCTGGATCAGCTTCGTGTGCCTTACTTTTTACAAATAGCCTGTGAGAGAAACTCAAATCTTTATAAGCTGATACATGAGATAGTCGATATATGCGACGTAAATACCAGTTTAACTGGGAAATGCAGCATGGACTTTGATTATGGCTATTGTGACTACGAGCATGTAACCGTATTCCCGACACAAAATACTGAGAAAGTGCTTGATGGTTTGGCATCCAATCGCGATGTTCCCGTCATCATAGATGGTTACGAGAACGATAAGTTTTATGCGGCTTTGCTTCGTGAAGTTGTCAACATGCCTAACAAGAGAAAAGATCTCAGCATTAAAGACAGATTCAATGTATTACCTATTTTCATCTGTCCAGTTATAAAATCAAGATTTAAAAATGTCTTTAGCTTAGATTTGATAGGTTTAAATGTTATTGATGATTATTTAGAATTGGTTAGAGATAATAAGCAAAGGCTTGCTTCATGGGCTCTTGAACTTGTGCGGGACACCGATAGTTATTTTTTTCCGAGGTCTACTGACGCAGATCGAATTCTTCGCAAAAATGCAGATGAACGTCCATTCTTTGATAATATAAATAAGCATATCAACCATATCAGAACGAAATACAGGCACTATTCGGAATTAACCACAAAAGACGTGACAAACATAGGTTATCTGACTTATTTCCTATCAAGGTATTTTAAAGTTTTCGAAAAATCCATTAGGCTAACCTATGGAACGGAATTCACATATAGAAAGAAGTTTTATAAGCACAATCCAGCAATATTAATAGAGTCAATAATGAATGAGTCGATAGAATTGCTGTTTGAACTCCACAACTCCGATTCGCCTACTTTATTAGAAGGGAAAGTAATCATTGACACAAAAGAATCCGACCCCGTGAAATCGAAACAAATTAAGAAAAAAGGCGAAGAATACGCTAAGAATATTGTTAAATTCTACCAAAGTTACGGCGTGTCTATCAAGATACCACGTGATGCTGAATTTGTGGATGGAAGATACGTATTCTCTGCGGAAATATTGCCGGGAACGGATAAAAAGATGATTAGTAGATATGCCGACGAAGTTAGACGATTACTAGGTTTGGAGTTTTTTATGCCTGACATAAGCCGTTCCTCAATAAAATTCATTGCCTCCGAGAAACCATTGAAAGAAAGCAGCCTCATCAAAATATTAGAAAGCTCGAAGTTTAAAGAAAGCAAAATGAAAATACCCTATGCGGTGGGCTACGACGTTATGGGAGAGATGGTTATAGCTGATGTGGCGGAATTTCCTCATCTGTTAATCGGAGGAGCCACGCATAGTGGTAAATCCAGTGCTTTACACAGCCTGCTCATGAGCATTATTTATAAAACAAACGCAGACGAGGTTAAGTTGTTGCTCCTTGATTTTGGCGCGTCAAAGCTAAATATGTTTTCAAACATCCCGCATTTATTGAAGCCGGTTGTGACGGTAAAAGATATTGAAAAAGGGCAAAGATATATAACGGCTCTTAGAAATGAAATGGAAAGACGCTTAGATATTTTGGAAATCAACGAAAAGAAATTAAATAAGCTGCCTTCGATTGTATGCATTATCGACGAATTCCAGGCGTTTATGAGGGCGCTAACGACGGGAAAAGGGAATAAAAACTCTGATTGGATAATAACTGATTTACTGGGGCGCGCCAGAAAGGTAAAGATACATATAGTATTGGCGGCTCAAGATACGACAAAAGGAAATATCAAGATCAAGATAACAAATCTTCCCGCCGCTATTGCTTTCAGGTGTACCAACTGGCGAGATTCTGAGGCAATACTGAACGCACCAGACGCTGTAAATCTTTACGGTAAGGGTTCTTTGTATTTCAAAAGCGCCCAGCACGAAGGGCTTTTAAGATTACAAGGCTCATTTATGGACCCGGAGGAAATTAGTAACAGGCTCGAAAGCATGGAATTCGATTACGACATTAACAACGAATACCAAATAGAAGGATTAGATGAACCAAAGTCACCATCGAGATCAGGTGATGATGAATTTGATTCAGGTAATATAAGCTCAGAAGATACCGATGAAAAGTTATTAGCGGATATTATTTTTTTGGCCCTTGGTCAAAACAATATCCCAAATTACCAAATTAAGAAAAAATTTGAGATAGGCTATGATAAAGCGAATAAATTTTTAGACAAACTCGAAACTCTTGGGCTTGTTACGAAGCCAAGAAAAGGAACAAGACTAGCCCCGGCTGTCATACCCAAACGGATTGAAGATATACCAGCCGAGGTGTTGAAACTCTTAGCGAAACATGATTACACTGAAGATAACATAACAAACGCTTTTAACAAGATGCCTAGTAAAGTAGCCGCTCAAGACGATTCGGGCGAGCTTGGCTCTAAGGATGAATAAGCGACGTAATTAAAGCGTCTCGCGTAACTTTGCCACTAAAATCCTTTACCATTTGACGAGCCTGAGAGATGGTAAGTATTTGATCGTAGCCGAGTTTCCGAGAAGCTTTTTTCCCGTTCGCGTCGCGGATAGTAATACCAGATGTTTATACCAGTCTTGCCGACATAAAGAGTGGGGCCAGTTATTACGTCGTCGTGCACCCATTGCTTTTTTCGTCATGGTAGTTCCAATGGGGAGTTGTTAAACTGTTTTTTATCGGGTTCATTCAACGATGGGCGTTCTTTTACCCTCATAACGGCCTCATTCAGATTAGAGTGGTCAGTTCGGGATTCATGGTCACATGACGCTAAAATAAAAAAATCCGTTTCAAAAGCGTAAATACGGCGTAAAGTATAAAAAAGAGGTTCAGAGGAATTCCCCTGAACCCTTGCTATCTCTGGAGCCGGTGTCCGGACTCGGACCGGAGACCTGCGCATTACGAGTGCGCTGCTCTACCAACTGAGCTACACCGGCAACCTTGCCGCCAAATGCCGAACATTCCGTATTCTACATGGTTTTTCGCGTTCGTCAACCCCGTT
>JAISDJ010000008.1 GCA_031264865.1 Tannerellaceae bacterium
TTACCGTTCCCTTCGGGCTTTAATAATAAAGGCAGGTGGGCAAACTGCGGCATGGTGTCTGTCCAGCCGAAATAGCGGTATAGCAACACATGCAAGGGAGCGCTCGGCAACCATTCTTCTCCCCGGATAACATGGGTTATTTCCATCAAATGGTCGTCTACGATATTGGCTAAATGATAGGTGGGCAATTGGTCGGCAGCCTTGAACAAGACTTTATCGTCTAAAACAGACGAGTTTATCACCACCTCTCCACGAATTAAATCCTGTACGTGAATATCTTCGTCAGGCTCTATTTTGATACGGACAACGTATTTCTCACCGTTTTCTACCAGCCGTTTCGTTTCTTCCGCCGATAGCGTCAATGAATTACGCATTTGCATACGAGTGGAAGCATCATACTGGAAATTGGCCGTTTCGTTTCGTTTGGCTTCCAGCTCTTCAGGCGTATCAAAGGCATAGTAAGCCAACCCGGCATCCAATAAGCGGTCTACATATTCTTTATAAATGCTTTTTCGTTCACTTTGGCGATAAGGGCCGTAATTGCCGCCTGTGCCAACACCTTCGTCAAAAGTGATTCCCAGCCATTGAAACGACTCTATAATATATTCTTCAGCTCCGGGAACGAAACGTTGCGAATCGGTATCTTCAATACGAAGAAGGAAATCCCCTCCCTTTTGTTTGGCGAATAAATAATTGTATAAAGCGGTACGTACACCCCCGATATGCAGCGCCCCAGTAGGGCTTGGGGCAAAACGAACCCTTACTTTTCTTTGAGTCATAACTATCTTATTAGTGAATAACGCGGCAAAAGTAGGCCTTTTTTAAAAGATTGCATAATATTTATGTGAAATAAACTTTTTTACGTACATTTCGCCTCTATATAAAAAGGTGTATGAAGTTAAAATATTATACTGTTCCGACGGCTGTCTTTTTTGTTATCACGGCAGCGCTTATCGCTTACTTCTTCCCACGCGAAGGGAAGTTTCGTTACCAATTCTATGAAGGTAAGCCCTGGCGTTACGAATTACTTACGGCGCCGGGCGATTTCCCAATCTATAAAACAGATGAACAAATAAAAGCGGAAAGAGATAGTGTTTTGAGTAATTTCGAACCATATTTCCGCTTAAATAAAGAAATTGAAACCACAGAAGTAGAAAAGCTACGGGAAGCGTATGCTACGTTAGAGCATCAACAAATCACTCCTCCTTATATGCAATATATTGAAAGGAGCCTGGTGCAGCTCTATAAATCGGGGATTATATCTTATCAGGAACTGGAGGATTTAAAGAAAGAGGGCAGGAGCCGTATTAACCTATTGGCGAATAATGTGGCGCAAACCCGCTATGTAAGCGACTTATTTACCGTTCGGACAGCTTACGAGTTTATCTTGAACAATGCTCCTCCTCCCCTCGACAAGGACTTGCTGCGAACCTGTAATGTGAACAACTATCTAACGGAAAACATCTCGTACGACAAAGATATGTCTGACAAGGTGGTAGAAGATCAATTGAAAAGTGTTCCGATTGCTAATGGTATGGTGCAGGCCGGCGAACGAATTGTAGACCGGGGAGAGATTGTAGACAATCGTACATATAATATTCTCCGTTCATTAAAAATTGTGCATGAGTCTAAAACCGGTGGTAATCAACGGCAGGGCCTGATGATTGGCGGACAATTTGTATTGGTCTTCGGCATTATCTTCTGCTTTTGGTTGTATTTGTGGTCGTTTCGCTCCCGCATATTATATAGCAGGAAGAATACGTTATTCATGCTGCTTTGTATTTCGGTCAGTTGCCTGCTCACGGAAATATGTATCCGGTACAACTTATTCAATGTCTATATATTACCGTATGCCATTATCCCGATTGTTGTTCGTACTTTCTTTGATTCGCGAACGGCTCTGTTTGTACATCTGATAATCGTTCTGATTTGTTCGTTGATGGTCCCCTACCCGCACGAATTTCTGATTCTACAGATTATAGCAGGTATGGTGGTTACGTTCAGTTTAAAAGACCTGTCGGAACGTTCTCAGTTAATTCGTTGCGCCTTTTTTCTGTATCTGTCTTATACATTAAGTTACACCAGCATGGCTATCTATATGGAGACTGATTTAAGTAAAATAAATTGGCTGATGCTGCTTTACTTCGGTATCAACTTCATCCTTCTGATGTTTACCTACATTCTTGTATATATGCTGGAAAAGGCGTTCGGATATGTCTCAAGTATTACGTTGGTAGAACTCTCCAATATCAATAATCCACTGCTGAAAAGCCTGTCGGAAGTTGCACCGGGAACATTCCAACATTCATTGCAGGTTTCTACATTGGCGTCGGATGCTGCCGTCAAAATTGGAGCCAATGCACAATTAGTGCGTACAGGCGCCATGTATCATGATATAGGTAAAATGGCAAACCCGGCATTCTTCACAGAAAACCAGACAAGCGTTAATCCTCACGACCAACTACCCTACGAGCAAAGCGCCCGGATCATCATCGGCCACGTAACCGAAGGAGTAAAAACGGCGGAGAAAGCTTCACTCCCCCAAGCGATTATCGATTTTATCCGTACGCACCACGGACGGGGAAAAGCGAAATACTTCTATACCATGTATAAAAACAAGTATCCCGACAAAGAAATAGATGAAGCCCTCTTCACTTATCCGGGCCCGAATCCTTTCTCTAAAGAAACAGGAGTCTTGATGATGGCTGATTCCGTAGAAGCAGCCTCCCGCAGCCTGAAAGAGCATACAGAAGAGAAAATAACCGAATTAGTAAACAGGATTATTGACGGCCAGCAGGCAGACGGATTGCTGAAGAATACGCCGCTGACTTTCCGTGATGTGGAATTGGTGAAAAGTACATTTATAGAAAAACTAAAAATTATGTACCATACCCGTATCAGTTATCCTGAAATGAAAAAATAGTATCCATCAGTCCCCGGCAGGCATCTTCTATGATATCAAGTGCCAGCGTAAAACCTTCCGCTCCTCCACAATATGGGTCGGGCACATGATCGTACTGTCGTTTCTGCGAGTATTCCGTCATCTGATGAATCTTGGCAAGCGACTGGGCATCGGGCGCTTTCCTCTTTAAATCATTAATATTCGTATCATCCATTCCGATCAGTAAATTGAAATCATAAAAATCGTCTGTTTTTACCGGTCTGGAAAGCGATGTAAGTTTATAGCCACGAAGGGAAGCGCATAGTTTCATTCTCGAATCTGCCGGTTCTCCTTCATGGTAATCCAACATTCCGGCTGAGTCGATAAAAAAACGATCTTCATATCCGGCATCCTGCACAATTTTTTTCATGACAGCCTCTGCCGCAGGCGAACGACAGATATTTCCCATACACACAAATAATATCTTTATTTTTTCCTGTTTCTTAGCAGCCATCGTCTTATCATTTAAGTTCATTATTGAAACGAAGGGCAAAGATACAGATAATTTCATCCCGATTCTTCATAATAAAGACGAATGTAATTCCAAGCGTTTCGTAAATATTCATTAATTTTGGCTACGATTAAACGAGTTGGATTAATTATGAAAAAACAAGTTGTTTTGGAATATATAAAAGCTATTAATGAGGCGGATGTTGATAAGTTATATTCGCTAATGGCTCCCGACTATATTTTTATTGACGTCCACGATAATATCGTATCGGGAAAGGATGCCATGAAACAATCGTGGATAGGGTATTTCAACATGTTTCCCGACTATCGGATTGAAGTAAGCGAAATCCTTGAAGGAAATTCTTCGTTCGCCGTATTCGGATATGCTAGCGGAACGTATAAAAACCTCAAAGATGAGAATAACAGTAATTATTACCGGGTTCCTGCCGCCTGGAAAGTTA
>JAISDJ010000109.1 GCA_031264865.1 Tannerellaceae bacterium
TGGGCGGAAATGATCTCCCGATAGTTCCATTCGTGCGGAATAAAAATTCGGGCAGTCAGGAGTTAATGGAGTCGCTGGTGATGACTGAGCCGATACCCGACGGTTTCTATGAAGAGTATTACGATGATTTTAAGCATGTACCGCAGATGTATCCTCTGCTCACGGAAGTTAGTTATACGGAAGGCGGATTGGGATACACGGTCTTTTATTACCTCACGCAAATTGTCCGGAACGGAGTGTTCGACGATCTGACAATGATTCCGATGAACGGCGTTGCGCCCGACAGTAAAACCATCGGCAACAGATCGTATCCCTTCACGGCGGAAGTTTACGCGATTATCCGTTCCGATTTGGATAAATCGTCAATGACATATAAGATTTACGAGTTGATGCAGACCGAAGCCGGAAAGCGCATCATCCAGGAAAGTGGGTATGTGCCTAACTAAGATTAAGTCATCTAATGGGGTATCTTCCAAATTTTATATAAGAAAAGCGGATGTTTCCGGAACATCCGCTTTTCTTACTCATCTTCGTTCGTTTCCCTTACTTTAATAGAGAAAAAGAAAGTAGAGCCTTTTCCTTCTTCCGACTTAAACCGGAAGCTTCCCTCGTGCATTTCTACAAAGGCTTTACATATCATCAGGCCTAAACCTGATCCATGTTCATTGTTGGTTCCGAAAGTTGAAAAATAGTCTTTATTCAATAGTTTTTCTTTGTCACTTTCCTTAATGCCTTTCCCTGTATCTTTTATACTGAAAAACATATTGTTTTCCTCCATACGGGTAGAAATCGTTACCAAACCTCCTTCAAAACTGAATTTAATAGCGTTGGATAATAAATTGCGGATTACCGTTTTTATCATATCCACATCCACAAATCCTATCAGAGGTTCTTGAACATCGGGAGCAGAAATAACAACATGTTTTAATTCTGCAATAGGTTCATAAAGAGTGATTATCGATTCTATTAAGCTATTGATATCCGTTCTTTGCTTATGCGGTTGCAGCTTATTCTGGCTGAATTTAGACCATTTCGTTAAATTGTCCAACAATTGAAAAGCCTCTTCTGATGTTTTATCCATTAAAAGAAGCATTTCATAGACATCTTCGCCAATCTTGTCTTTATCTACCAATTTCAGCACGGAATTATTCAGCATCTTCACCGAACCTAATGGGGCTCTTAAATCGTGCGAAATAAGTCCGTACAGCATATCGCGTGATTCGATAGCCGCTTCCAGCTCTTCTTTAATACGCTCTACACTGTATAACTCAAAACGATGGTAAATACGTTTTAAAAGTTCATCCCTTTGAAAAGGTTTTGTTACATATTCCGTAGCGCCTAACTGATATCCCTTTACAATACTTGGCATATCATTTAAAGCCGACATAATAATAACCGGGATATTATTTGTATCAGGATTACTTTTTAATCGTTGCAACACTTCGTACCCATCCATTTCCGGCATCATTATATCAAGCAGCATAAGATTAGGATGTTTCTCCTGCGCTATTTGTAAAGCTTTGGCGCCATTCTCAGCTGTAAGTAATGAATATCCTTCTTTTTTTAAGATGGCCTGCACAAGCATAACGTTCGTTGGAACATCATCAACAATTAATATCGTATATTCAGAGACAAAGTTCTTCATGCAAAATTCTCACTCTATCAATTATCTATCGGTAGACAAATGTATCAAATTACTTTTATTTATAAACCTTTTCCATGACAATTCTTATATTTCTTACCGCTTCCACAAGGGCATAGATCGTTGCGTCCAACTTTCTTTTCTACACGTATAGGGACTTGTTGACGGGGTTGTGTAGGGCCTGTCGGAGGCTTTTGTTGTAACGGATCACCACCAGCACTGGCAATATCACTTTTCTCCGTGCGATAGCGGCTCATATCTTGCCGTTTCTGTTCGAGAGCCTGCCTTACATCTACTCTGCGTTCGGTTTGTCCGGGAGCTTCTTCTCTTATAGGGATCTGTCCACGCATCAGAATACCAGCGGTCTTTTTATTCATTGTATCTACCATAGACTTGAATAGATTATACGATTCAAGTTTATATATCAACAATGGGTCTTTATTCTCGTAACTTGCATTTTGTACGGAATGGCGTAATTCATCCATTTCACGCAAATGCTCTTTCCACGACTCGTCAATTGTATGGAGTATGATTGATTTCTGGAAGGCTTTCCCGATAGCTTTACTTTCAGTATTGTAAGCTTCTTTCAGGTTACATGAAATATTATACATGCGTTTACCGTCGGTAATCGGGATCAATATATTTTCATATTGCGCCCCTTGTGTTTCATAAACTTGTTTGATAACCGGATTTGCTACCTGAACCAAACGTTCCATACGACGTTTAAAAAGTTGTAAAGCTTCATCGAACAACTTATCTATCAATTGATTCGATTTGAGCTCACGAAATTCCTCTTCCGTGACAGGAGTTTCCATGGCAAATGTACGGAACAATTCCAGCTTGAAGCCTTCATAATCCATATTATCCGTATAACTTTCAACAATAGAGGTTGTATTATCATAAATCGTATTCAGTACATCCAATCCGATACGTTCACCCATTAAAGCATGGCGGCGACGAGTATAAATCACATTACGCTGCGAATTCATCACATCATCGTACTCAAGCAGACGTTTACGAATACCAAAGTTGTTTTCTTCTACTTTCTTCTGGGCACGTTCTACCGATTTACTTAACATGCTATGTTCTAATACTTCTCCTTCTTTAAAGCCCATTCGATCCATTAGTCCGGCAATCTTTTCGGAAGCAAACAAACGCATCAAATCATCTTCAAGTGAAACGAAAAATACGGAAGAACCCGGATCACCCTGACGTCCGGAACGACCACGTAACTGACGGTCTACGCGACGACTTTCATGTCGTTCGGTACCTATAATCGCCAAACCGCCGGCTTCCTTTACCGCCGGAGATAATTTAATGTCGGTACCACGACCTGCCATATTAGTAGCAATCGTTACAGTCCCACTTTGTCCTGCCTGAGCTACAATTTCAGCTTCGCGTTGGTGCAATTTAGCATTCAATACGTTATGCTTAATTTTACGCATCGTCAGCATACGGCTTAACAATTCGGATATTTCAACTGAAGTGGTACCTACCAGTACCGGACGCCCGGCTTCAACCAATTCGCTGATTTCTTCTATTACTGCATTATATTTTTCACGCTTTGTCTTATAGATACGGTCATTCATATCCATACGGGAAATGGGACGGTTGGTAGGAATAACTACAACATCCAGTTTGTATATATCCCAAAATTCGCCGGCTTCCGTTTCCGCCGTACCGGTCATACCCGACAGTTTGTGGTACATACGGAAATAATTCTGTAATGTAATCGTTGCAAACGTTTGGGTAGCAGCTTCTACCTTCACTCTTTCTTTTGCTTCAATAGCCTGGTGCAAACCATCCGAATAACGACGGCCTTCCATGATACGGCCGGTTTGTTCGTCAACAATCATTACCTTATTGTCTATTACAACATATTCATCATCTTTTTCAAACAAAGTATATGCTTTAAGCAATTGGTTAATGGTATGCACACGTTCACTCTTTACAGAGTAGTTAGCTAATATTTCATCTTTCTTTGCTTGTTTTTCTTCATCTGTTCCTTGCATATTATCCAATTGGGATAATTCGGAAGCAATATCCGGCAATACAAAAAAGTGTGGGTCGTCCGACTTACCGGTAAGCAAATCGATTCCTTTATCCGTAAGTTCGATGCTATTGTTCTTTTCGTCAATAACATAATACAACTCATCCGTCGCCAAATGCATATTACGGTTATTATTTTCCATATAAAAAGCTTCGGTTTTCAGCATGGAGGCTTTTACACCCGGTTCACTCAAGAACTTAATCAACGATTTGTTCTTGGGATTTCCTTTAAATGAACGATAAAGCAAAAGGCTTCCTTCTTCCTGTACTTTCGAATCATCACTCGCCATTTTCTGTTTAGCCTCTGTCAATAATTTCGTAGCAAGGTTTTTTTGTGCATTTACTACTACCTCCACATTTGGGCGGAATTGTTCGAACAATTGCTCTTCGCCTCTTGGTATAGGTCCTGAAATGATCAAGGGGGTACGAGCATCATCAATTAATACCGAGTCTACCTCATCCACGATAGCATAATTATGTTTTCGCTGCACCAAATCATTGGGACTGATTGCCATATTATCACGTAAATAGTCGAAACCGAATTCATTATTCGTTCCAAATGTAATATCTGCATTATAAGCAACCCGACGGGCGTCGGAGTTTGGCTGATGTTTATCAATACAATCTACAGAAAGCCCGTGAAACATATACAAAGGCCCCATCCATTCGGAGTCACGTTTCGACAGATAGTCATTTACTGTTACCACATGTACGCCATTACGCGTCAAAGCATTCAGAAATACCGGCAAGGTAGCTACCAATGTTTTACCTTCACCAGTTGCCATTTCTGCAATCTTACCTTTATGAAGAACAACGCCTCCGAACAACTGCACATCATAATGAATCATATCCCAGGTAATCTCATTCCCTCCGGCTTCCCAGTGATTTTGATAAATAGCCTTGTCTCCTTCTATACGAACAAAATCGTGTTTGGCAGCCAAATCGCGATCAAACTGATTAGCTGTTACGACAATTTCTTCATTTTGCGTAAAACGGCGGGCTGTATCTTTTACAATAGCAAATACTTCGGGCAAAGATTCTTCGAGTATTACTTCCATTTTTTCGGTAATCTCTTTTTCGATCTTGTCTACCTCTGCCCAGATAGCTTCGCGTTCTTCCAATTCTTTTTCTTCAATACCCTGGCGAAGTTCTTCTACATGAACACGTTCTGCTGATACATAGTTTTGGATACGTTCTTTGATTTCATCCGTTTTAGCACGTAATTCGTCATTAGACAATATTTCTATCGTTGGATAAACTTCTTGTGTCTTTTTTACGTACGGGTCGATTTCTTTAAGGTCACGCTGCGACTTATTGCCGAACAGCTTTGTCATAAACTCATTAAATCCCATGATTTTTTTTGGTTTATATGTTATTATTAGTTGATTATTCTCTATTTAATAGGAGGAAACTTCAATTGTCAGACTGTTACTTATCAATTGCCATTTCCCATAATGGTAGTTCCTGGGTAGCATTCGGTGGCCTGATTCTCAGTATATGGGTTACAGTAGGAGCAATTTCTGTTGCTTTTACTTCCCGGTAGATATGCTTTGGTTTAAGTCCATTACCCAGAAATATGAGTGGAGTAGCTACCGCATTGTTTCGCACTATTTTTATTTTTTCGCCGGGCGTTTCATTATTAATTTTCCATCCCGGTTGTAATTCTATGATAATATCTCCACGTCCCAGATAATGAGTCCCATTACGGAATTTCGCTGTTCCTTCATTCCATTCGCCATTACGTAACGTTCGGTCTGTTATTACAGCTTGTAAGCCAGAAAATTCTTCCACAAACCTTGCCGCTCTATCCTGTATTTCATCTAAAGAAATATTCTCATTTTCAATTGTCTTTCTGTCCAGATAAATCTGTCCGTCGTAATAACCAATCACCCATTTTTTCTGTCCGTACAATTGCATCAGATACATATTCAATAGAGCAATGCAACGTTTAGGATAGAAATCACCACCATTTACCCGAACTTCTCCCGGATAGTCATCTACACTTTTATTATAACCGGAACCTGTAAAAACAATCAATACATTATGTAAACCTATTTTTTTATCAATTGTATCAAGTAGTTTCTCTATATCTTTATCTAATTGATAATACAGGTCTTGTATCTCACGCGAATATTCTTTATCTGCCAACCGGTTAAAGCTTCCGGCATAATAAGTAACAGACAACATATCAGGGTACGGACGTGTTCCGAAACCGGCGTATTCCAGAAACTGAAAAGCCAAACGGTTCACTTCTATATTTACAAAAGGAGAGGTCTTTAAGTCCGGATAACAATACCGCATACTTTCATTGAATGTATAACGGAATGAAATATCATCCATTACATACGGAAGAGCATCATATTTAGTTATAGGAATAGAAGGCGTCCAGATCATTCTATCCAGGCGTACCGGCAATGACTCCACTCCATTATTGTATCGCTCCACATACCAGGGAACATTCCTATAATAAGTAGTAGTAGCCCATTTACCATTAATATCGTCTATCCAAAAAGCAGCATTGGCTGCGCTACCGGCCGAAAGTATAGCGCTTTCAACATTGGGAGCAATGGAATATACATCACTCTTTCCTTTTGAAGCAATTTTCAATTCATCACCGATAGTAGAAGCATATAATTTCTTAGGAGAGTAATTGTCGCGTGTAAAATTCCCAATAAAATTAGGGTCGTGAAGAATCGAATATTCCTGTTCCCTGTCAAAATCAAAAAACTTATTAG
Organism: Tannerellaceae bacterium; assembly: GCA_031264865.1. Taxonomy (GTDB): domain Bacteria; phylum Bacteroidota; class Bacteroidia; order Bacteroidales; family Tannerellaceae; genus DFXE01. The sequence continues at coordinate 6,427 of JAISDJ010000109.1, forward strand.
ACGCAATCCCATGATAACAAGGATTTGTTCCTGTAAACAAGGTAGCAAAAGCTGTTGCCTGGTCAATATTGGAAAACTCAAAACGGACATTCTCATACACAATACCTTGATTGAACAGACGCTTAAAGCCGCCATCACCAAATGTATTATAGAAATATTCAATATAATCGCCTCGTAACTGATCTACTGTAATACAAACCACCAATTTAGGAACTTGTTGAGCTTCCAGATTAGTTACAGCCAATATAGCAATAAGCGATGTAAGGATTCTTCTCATTTATTATCTTTATACATTACTTTATAATCTGCCGTTTGCCGGCAATCAACCTGAATGCCGAACGTACCCAAAGAGTTAACGCCAGAAAGATAAATGCCGTATTCATATGCTGCGGAATAAAATACCAACCCAACAACATGAACGAAAGCAGCGCAAAGTTAATAAAATGATAGTAATAAGCAGCCTTATTTAACTTTTTTACCGCAAATAACACGGCACCAACTAAATGAAAGGGATGCAACCAGACGATCAACCAGTTCGGCCAGGTAGCCGGATGTTCCGAAACAAAAGCTAAAAAGAAGAGTACAACCCCCGCCAGCCCGGCAATAAAAAACAATAGACTGTCTATCAACCAAAAATAACGTTTCGTTCGCCATTCATAAATAGTAGACAACAGGATCAGCAGAAACAGAGCCAAGCTGCAAACCAACGGTGTAAAAACATTTATTTCCGCTTCCTCTTGTACTTCTTTCGCCAAGATATTTGTTTCCGATACAAGTCTACGTTCCGAACCGTCCGGGTTTTGAATCGTTGCTTTATCGAAAGCCTTCTCCAGGTACAAGGGGAGAAACAACTCTTCATG
>JAISDJ010000124.1 GCA_031264865.1 Tannerellaceae bacterium
TTCAGTCGGTCTGTTTACCGGCACAATCGGTAATTGCCGGAAGAATAACGGACACAGACAGCCTGCCTTTGGCAGGTGCGGCAATTTTGTTGTTAAACCCTGCCGAGTCTACTTATCTGACAGGCGTTGTCTCGGGTTCGGACGGGCGGTTTGAAATAGTAAATCTCAAGCCTGCCGGCTATATCCTGTCATTTTCCATGATGGGATTTAAAAAGGTCAACCGGGCGCAGCAAGTCGGGCAAAACACCGTGAATGAGCTGGGCGACATCGATTTGGAAGAAGATACCGATCAGTTATCCGCCGTAACGGTAACCGGCAAGCGCCCTCCGGTGAAAGTCGAACCCGGGAAAATGACAATCAACCTGTCGGCCGCCTTGTTGAGTACGGATGGGAATATACTTGACGCATTGCGGAAACTGCCGGGCGTTATCGTTCGGGACGACGGCTCCATCATGCTGAATGGTAAATCGGGCGCGAATGTTCTGATTGACGGCAAAGTAACATATCTGTCGGGCGAGAACCTGCTTAATTATCTGCGCTCCATACCGACTGAATCGGTCGAGAATATCGAACTGATATCCCAACCCTCTTCCAAGTACGACGCCTCGGGTGGTTCGGGCATTATTAATATTCAAAAAAAGAGAATCAGGGAACAAGGCATACAACTGGCCGTATCTTCCGGTTTGGAAAGAGGAAAGCGTACCCGGGGAAATGAAGCTATAACGCTGAACTTTCGCCGGAATAAATGGAACATGTATGCCGGCTATTCTTCTTATTGGGGAAAAGATTTTATAGAGCTGTCAGTCTCCGGCCATTACTTAAACCCGGCCACTTCAGAACCGCTCGAATTACGGAAAGATTTTGTAAGCAATATAGACCGTCAATACAGCGGACATTCTATAAAAACAGGAGTAGATTACGACATATCGGATAAGATAATGGCCGGCACTTATGTGTCATCAAATTGGCTTAACAGAAATAAAAATGAATTGACCGTATCAGACTTTTTCAATAAGAATAAAACGAAAAGCGATTCTACTTTAACGGCATTAAGCATACCTCATTATACATACACCAACATCACGGGAGGAGCCAATATCGTATACAAATTTACAGAGACGGGAAAATGGGACGCCGCTTTCGACTACCAGCTTTTCAACCAGGAAAATGATCAGCTGTTAAAGTCCTTTTTTCAGACAGATATCCGCCCGTTGAAAGAAGACACATTGCATGGTAAAACAACCGGCGATATTAAAATATATAGCGGACAAACGAATGTAAGTTATGATATATCCGAAAAGTTTGGAATAACCGCCGGGGGTAAATCCGTTTTCGTACATATAGGCAGTAATGCTTTGTATAAAAACCGGATTGCCGGCCATTGGAAAGAAGACAATAACCTTAGCCGTAATTTTACTTATAGGGAAAATATTAATGCAGGATATATTCAATTAAACGCAAAATGGTCTTCCCGTTTTTCAACGGAAACCGGCTTACGGGTGGAACAGACTAACACAAAAAGCAGATACAATTTAACGACGAAAGACAGTCTTTCCGGTAAAAATTATATACATCTTTTTCCTGTTGTAATGATGCAATATCAGCTTTCCGATAATCATAGTTTATCGATGCTGTACGGCCGCCGGATTGTTCGCCCCGATTACAGAAGTATGAATCCTTTCGTTGAGGTAAGAGATCAGTTTTTATATGAACAGGGAAATACCACATTAAAACCAGAATTGATAGACAATATAGAACTGTCATGGCTCCTGAGGAAACGGTATTCGTTCAATGCCTTTTATTCTCATAGGAAGAATCCCGTTTCGTTAAGTTTCCGGGTCGAAGATAATAGCCGCGTATTGATTATGCCATTGAATCTGTCGGCCAACAATTCCTTTGGATTACGGATAGGAATAAACAATCTGCAACCGTTTAATGGGTGGACAACTCACATAAATAGTTCATTAACCTATAAACAATTCGACTGGATGATACCAGGGAAAACATTTACGAATGAAGTAATAACGCCCATGATACACATCAGCAATCAATTCGCCTTGCCGTATGGATGGAGTGGGGAAGCCAACGGTTTTTATAGCGGCGATATGATTGAAGGACAAACCCGGATAGAACCTTTATGGACGATCTCCCTCGGAGTTCGCAAAAACCTGTTGAAAGACAAATTTAGTTTGTATATTTACGCCCACGACGTCTTTCATTCCAACCGCCCCCGTGTAAGCGTAGACAGTAACTATCTGTATTATACATCCCGGGAAAGGAATGACAGCCGCATGATCGGTATATCGCTCGGTTACCGGTTTAATCGTGGAAAAGAGATAAAGAAATCTCAAAACGATAATAGAATAGAAGAAAGTAAACGAATAGGTTTGTAGCATTAAAAATTAAAAAACAAATGAATGTAAAGCACGAATGGATCAATACCTTCCTTATCGCATTAACGCTTTCAATATGCTTGTGTATTGTTGTGGATATTGCTTACGATGAGCGAATATGGGAGTTCGGTGCGTTTACTTTAAAGGCGCGTTTGCAGGCTGTAAGTATAACGATTGTTACGTTTTATTCCGGAAGTTATATTTACCGGCGGATCGCTCGCTTTTTTGTCAATAAAAGCAAAGATAAAAAGAGAGCCAGGTGGAAAGAATACGTAGTTGTTTTTCTGATAAATTTCCTTCTCCTGAATACAATATACCTGTTTACTGTATTTTTTATAACGAAGATGGGTTTTCGGTTGAGGGAATTGCTATTGATTAATGTAACGGCATCTATTCTGTTGTTTCTATACTATACGATGGTGCGTAATGGCATTTTATCCAAAAGTTTTATTGAACAAAGCCTTCAATTAGAAAAGGTAAAAGTAGATCAATTGGAAACCGAACTGAAATTCCTGAAATCGCAATACCATCCACATTTTCTATTCAATGCTTTAAACACCATTTACTTTCAGATAGACGAAAAAAATGAGGAAGCAAAACAAAGTATCGAGCAGTTATCCGGTCTGTTACGATATCAGCTCTATGATATAGAAAAGGAAGTGACAATGGAGCAGGAAATAAATTACCTAAGGTCGTACATGGCCTTTCAACAGTCACGGACGAGCGAAAAGCTTATTCTGGATGTGTATTTCGATCCGGAATTGAAAGAGCAGAAAATACATCCTCTTTTGTTTCAGCCTTTAATTGAAAACGCGTTTAAATATGTAAGAGGCAAATACAGAATAAGCATGGAAATGAAGTTGAACGAGAATCAAATTCAGTCTGAGATAAAAAATTCAATATCCCAATCTCAAAACGCTAATAATAAAAAAGAAAGAGGAATAGGTATTGAGAATTTAAAACGGCGGCTTGATCTTTTGTATCCAGATAAACACAACTTGGCGATTGAACAAACAGAAAATATGTTTGTTGTTAAATTGGCCATACACACAGACTGATATGAAAATAAAATGTATCATTACAGATGATGAGCCCCTGGCAAGAAAAGGATTACGGGGTTATATCGAAAAAATAGATTTCCTCGCGTTAATTGGAGAGTGTGAAGATGCGCTTCAGTTGAACACAATACTAAAAACGCAACAAGTTGACTTGATCTTTCTTGATATTGAAATGCCTGAAATGACAGGACTGGAATTGCTGTCGAACCTGATAAATCCACCTAAAGTAATTATTGTATCAGCTTATGAGCAATATGCTCTAAAAGGTTATGAGTTTGATGTAGTGGACTATCTTCTGAAACCCGTATCTTTTGATCGCTTCCTGAAATCGGCAAACAGGATTCATGACCTGTTACAAACGGAACAAAAGGAAAAGAATGATTATATATTTGTGAAGAGCGGCAAGCAATTAAAAAAGATTCTGTTCAAAGATATTCTCTTTATTGAAAGTCTGGAAAATTATGTTGTCATTCAAATGGTCTCGTCCAAAGAAGTAGTATATACTACATTGAAACAACTATACGAATCATTGCCTCAAACTATTTTCCAACAGATTCACCGTTCCTATATTGTAAATATTGATCAGATAAACGCTATTGATGGAAATCAGTTGAACGTAAATTCATATAAAATACCAGTAGCCCGAAATTTCAGAGATGAAGTTTATAATCTAATACTTAATAACCGCTTAATAAATAGAAATTAAGTATTTCTAATTTTACATTAAAATATTAGTAATAGTTCGTATTTTAGCCTTTAAGGAAGGAGCTTCTTCTTCCTTTATGACAGAAATTGTCTGGTCAAAATCTTCTTTTAACTCTGGGCATTGCGACAGCAAATTATAAAGTCCCTGTATAGAAGATACCCTTACGCTTTTTGCTTCATTGATATCTAATGTATAGGTGGTTAGGGTATGCCAGAGTTTTCCCAGTTCGTCTTCTGTTACGATTAGTTTGGAAGCCATTAAAGCTGTATGGGCTTTCAAACCGATATTTGTTGTACTGTTTAAAAGAAATAAGACTTCGTGCTTATGCGATTGTATATATGAAGGATTCTTTAACGTAATTTTAGCAAGAACATCGGCTGCATAACGTACAATATGTTTGTTCAGATGGTAAAAATACTGGCATAAGGCATCGAATGATTGCTGGTCTACGATACAAGATGTCAGTGCTTTATGCCTGACAGCCGGCGGTAAGTCTTCTTTCGTGATTAGTTGTTCTACTTGTGTCACCTCTATCTTATTTCGGGTTTAGTTGTTAAAGTGCCTCCTTCGTTGTATAGTTGGTTGTTAGGAAGTCCTTTCTTTCCTATTCCTTCTATCACGTTCAGGTAATTATGGTAGATGTCACGCGGTTTTACATTATATTGCTTACATAAAGAGGCAGCCATTCCTACTATTTCTCCCATCATCCCAGTGGTACGCATCAGGCGGCGCGATTCCCGTTTTCCTGCCACATAGGCTATCCAACCTAATTTACGATTTTGATAAGGTCGTTTTTTTTCAACTGATTCTTCAAAAACAGAAAAACGATATGTGCTTTCATTATTATTAATTGTATTTATATTCATTTATTCAAAAGTATTATTGTTTTTTTATTTTAGAAAATTTGTCAACTGTCCAATAAATAATTTAAATAAAGAAGGTTGAAGTAGTATTGGATACAATAGTCCGTAAAGAGCTCCATAAAAGTGGGCATTGTGATTTATATTATCTGTTGATTGTTTGGTCATATATTGACAATACAATAAATAAATGACTCCAAACAGTATTCCAGGTATGGGAATAACGGCAAAAAAGTATATCATCTCCCACGGATTGAAAAGAATTGACGAGAATAAAATAGCCGAAACTGCTCCCGAAGCCCCAATAGAATGGTAATAAATACTATCACGATATTTGAATAGATCGTACAATGAAGCAAATATCATCCCACCAAAATAGAGACCAAGGTATCCCCATATACCAAAACCAATCGCACCGAAAATATGTTCCATTAATGTACCGAACGACCAGAAAGTAAACATATTCACCAGCAAATGCATCATATCGGCATGAACAAATCCATGTGTTATAATACGGTACCATTCGTTATGTTTGAATACGGCATAAGGGTTGAACGACAGTTTATTCAATAAATCGCGACGATCAAAGCAAATAAAAGAAACTATCGCTGTAGTTCCTATAATCAGGTATGTTATCATTCTCTTAACTTTTGGTCAAAAATAATAAACATTTCCGCAAACAAACGAATCGTTATAAAAAAAGACTTACATTTGTTTAATAACTATCGGAGCAAACATGGCTATTCCAATTTTCAGTGAACTGTACACACAGTATTATAAAAGCTCATTCTTATTTGTCAAATCATACATACGAGATGATATGGCATCAGAAGATATTGTGTCTGAATCATTGATAAGCCTTTGGCAAACAATTAAAAAAGAGACTGTGGAACATCCTCATGGGTTGCTTTTAAAAATATTGAAGAACAACGCCTTGAATTACCTCAAACATCAAGATGTAAAACAAGCTGCTATGGAATCTATATCATCAAAAATGATTCGAGATTTGGACTACCGCATCACCACTCTCGAGGCCTGTGACCCTGAAGAGATATTCTCCGTCGAAATAGATGAAATTGTAGAAAAAACATTGGCTTCTCTCCCCGAACAAACACGACGTGTCTTTGAAATGAGCCGGTACGAACATCTATCCGTTAAAGAAATTGCCAACGAATTATCCATGAATCCCAAAAGTGTAGAATATCATATTACTAAATCACTGAAAATACTACGCATTGCATTGAAAGAATATCTTCCTTCCTTTTACTTATTATTCGGTTTGTAAAAAAGTTCCTGCTTTTTAGGGATTTTAAAAGTTATGTTGTCTATTATAACAGAACTGAACTATTATACTATAATGGATAAAGAATTATTACAGCGATATGTTGAAGGATATGTTACTACGGAAGAGATTGAAACTGTTGTGGATTGGTTAGATGCAAGTGAAGATAATGTACGCGAATTTATGGCTTTACATAAATTGTACGATATTTCAATAGTAAACAAACAAGCCTGCAAGCAAACCACCTATATTCCAAAACGAATCATTTCTTTTAGAAAGATTTCTTATGAAATAGTAGAGATAGCAGCCATTTTTCTGGTTTTATGGGTTGGTCTGCAACAGTACTTCAACAAACCGGAACAAGAAGAAGCGCCAATCGTTTACCAAACATTATTCGTTCCTGCCGGACAACGAGCAGAATTAACTCTTTCGGATAATACCAAAGTGTGGTTAAATGCTAAAAGCAAACTTACCTTTCCTACTAATTTTGGAAAAGGTAACCGTGAAGTACGACTGGAAGGAGAAGCTTATTTTGATGTTACCCGTTCGGAAAAACAGCTATTTGTAGTCAAAACAGAAACAATGAATATCGAAGTACTGGGAACTGAGTTTAATGTAATCGATTATACAAGCCACGACATATCTGATGTTTCTTTAGTAAAAGGAAGTATCAGGCTGAAAACAAACAATCTGCCCCAATATTATACATTAAAGGTAAATGAAAATATAACCGTAAAGGAAGGTGAAATACATATATCCTCGATAGGCGATTACGACTATTTTAAATGGAAAGAAGGACTCCTTTGCTTTAATAAAGAAACAGTAGAAAGTATCATTGGAAAACTACAATTATTTTTTGACGTAAAAATCGAAGTCAAAAAACAAGAATTATTGAAGCATCGTTATACAGGAAAATTCCGGACAAAAGACGGGATCGAACAAGTGTTGAAAGTTCTCCAATTGGAACATAAATTCTCTTACAATAAAGATAACGAACTGAATTTAATAACCATTAAATAAAATGCCTATGTAAAATAACAGTTATTTATCAAAAACACTGACCGGACTATGCAGCCACATAACCCGGTCATAAAATGTCAGTAAACTGACGATTTTTTCAATTCAATAAGTACTCACTTAAAGAACAACACAAAGTTATGAAAAAAAAGTACATAGGGGCCACATATACCCTATTATTATCAGATTTTAAACGAATTTACAGAGTTATGAAACTAACCTTAGTCATACTATTTATCGGCATATCAGGAGTCTTTGCATCAAATGCAGACTCCCAAACAGCTCGTGTAAATATTAATATTACTAATGTACAAGCCAAAGAGATTATCAGCCAGATAGAAGAACAAACTGATTATCTTTTTGTTTACAATCATTTAATAGACTTATCCAAGAAAATGTCTGTGCAAGCATCGAATACACCTGTTGCCGAAGTTCTGGCCAGAATGTTCGAAAACACAGATATTATCTATGCTATGGAAGGCAACAATATTCTTTTGATGAAAAGGAATGAGTTTTTTGAACAACAACAAAACACCAGAAGAATTACGGGAACAGTTGTAGACGAATATGGAGAATCTATTATTGGAGCAAACATTGTTGAAAAAGGTACAACTAACGGTGTAGTAGCCGATGGTTTCGGCAACTTTTCAATAATGATATCAAATAACATTTCACTCCAAGTTTCTTATATTGGCTATATTACCCAGGAAATAGCCGTAAAAAATCAAACAACTTTGCATATTATTTTGAAGGAAGATACTAAAACGTTGGACGAAGTTATTGTTATCGGTTATGGAAGTATTAGAAAATCAGACCTGACAGGCGCTGTATCGTCAGTTAGAAGTGATGCACTGAGAGACCTGCCAAGTAACAATATTTCATCTGCTTTGCAAGGACGCGTTCCCGGAGTTCACATCCAACAAAATTCCGGAGCTCCGGGCGCTAATATGCAAATCAGAATCAGGGGAGCCAATTCTATTACAGGAAGTAATGAGCCGCTTTGGATTATTGACGGATTTCCCGGAGACCAAAACACGATAAATACATCTGATATAGAAAGTATTGAAGTTTTGAAAGATGCATCTTCCACAGCTATCTACGGTTCAAGAGGGGCTAATGGGGTTATAATTGTAACAACCAAACAAGGTAAGAGTGGAAGAATTGGCGTTGATTATGAAGGGAGCTTCAGTATCCAAAAAGTCAGAAAAAAACTTGATCTGATGAACGGAAATGAATATGCCCGCTTCTATAATACATTCTGGAAAACAACACAAGGAGAAGATTATTTTACTCAGCAGGAAATGGAGGCTTTTGGTAAAGGAATAGATTGGCAAGGCCTTATTTTCAGATCAGCTCCTATACACGACCATGCATTAAACATAACAGGGGGAAATGAGAAAACAAAATTTTCTGTTGGTACCAGTATTTTCGACCAAAAAGGAATTATCAAAGAAAATAGTTTCCAGCGCATTGTATTGCGGGCTAATATCAATCACGAAATTAGCAAGAAATTAGTTGTTTCTTACAACTCTATTTTAAGTCGGACAAATCATCGGCCAACAGACGATACTAACATCCTGTTATCGGCACTCTCGGCTACACCCACTGTTGGTCCATATACTGACGATGGCAAATACAGGCAACTGAACGACGTTTATTCGTTTAGTCCTGATAATCTTATAAACCCGATAGCTTATTTTAATGAGACAAGTAACAAACAAATATCGAATAAAGTAATGGCTAATCTTGCTTTTATATATAAACCAATAGATGATTTATCAATAAAAATCTCAGGAAACGTTACAAACACTGATTATCGTTCAGACAATTATACTGGGGTAGAATATCCAAATTCATCGGGTAGAGCTGGTATTAGTACAAATAACAGCTTACATTTAAACAGTGATAATATCATTACTTACAACAAACGTATTGATGATAAGCATAACATAACAGCTACTGGTGCATTTACTTATGAAGATTATACATATAAATCGTTAAATGCTTCAGGTTCGGGATTTTTAAGTGATGCGACAGAAAGTTATAATCTTGGTTCTGCATCAACAATCAATACGCCTTCGTCTTCGTATTCCAACTGGACATTACTCTCTTATTTAGGACGTATTAATTATAGTTTTAATAATAAATATTTGGCAACTGTAAGTTTACGTACCGATGGTTCGTCACGATATAGCGAAGGCAATAAATGGGGATATTTTCCTTCGGGAGCAATTGCCTGGAGGGTTTCGGAAGAGAATTTTATGAAAAACATTCTGTTTATATCCGATGCAAAAATAAGAATTGGTTATGGCGAAACGGGTAGCACGGCTATCGACCCCTATTATACATTAGATATGTTATCTTCCGGAAAAGTATCTTTCAATGACGCACTCTATACATACTATGCACCGGAAACCAGATTGCCCAGCGACCTAAAATGGGAAACAACATCCCAAACAGATATCGGATTAGACTTGCATCTATTTAATAACCGCATACGAATAACTGCCGACTATTATATCAAAAACACACGGGATCTTTTAAATACCGTCCAGCTACCGGCATCGTTGGGATATACAACCACCGTTAAAAATATCGGAAAAGTAAGAAACAAAGGGTTTGAGTTCTTTGTAGACGCTAATATCATTAATGACGAATTCAAATGGGATGCTTCTGCCTCTATTTCGTTCAACAAAAACAAAGTAATTAAACTATATGATAATCAAGACATACAGGGAACAACTTACAATATTTCAATAGCTAATGATTATGTAAATATCTTACGGGAAGGAAAATCGATGAGTGCCTTCTACGGGTATTTGTCTGACGGATTCGATGGAGAGGGACACTTTAAATACAAAGATTTAGATAGTGATGGAAGCATTTCTGATAAAGATAAAGATTTCATTGGAGACCCGAATCCTGACTATCTATACGGATTTACATCTAATTTTTCATGGAAGAATTTCGACCTGAGCTTCTTCATTCAAGGCTCACAAGGGAACGATATATACAGCCTTAGTATGATTACACAAAATCATAAAGTATATCTTGGCTACAATATGTTGAAAGAAGTTTTTTATGATCATTGGACGCCACAAAATACAAATGCAAAGTATCCGGCAATTGATAATACAATATCAACAAAGATATCTGATCATTTTATTTATGATGGCTCTTATGTTCGCTTGAAAAATATAAAACTTGCTTATAATTTACCCGTCAACAAAATAGGCATTAACTGGTTGCAAAAAGGACAAATTTACATCAGTGGTCAGAACCTGTTAACGATCACTAAATATCCGTGGTGGGATCCTGATGTAAATACAAAAGGAGGAAGCAATTCCATAAATCAGGGAATTGACGATTATTCATATCCCACAACAAAATCATTTACAGTTGGTTTAAAACTATCATTTTAAAGTATAAGTTATGAAACATATAGTATATATCATACCCATTCTAATGTTTTTCTATTCTTGTAATGATGCATTATTAGATGAAGATCCAAAAGCCATTGCAAGTGAAACATTTTACAATACAGTGGAAGAAATAGCTTCTGCTGTAAATGGAATATATGAACCATTGCATGTCAATACTTCCTATTTTACATTATTAGAAGCATTACCTGATAACGTATATGGAAAAGGAAGTTTAGCTACTATAAACGAATATAAAGGATTTAGTACAGCGAATATAACTAATATGGGAGGTGTATGGATAGCATTCTATAAATCGATCCGAAATGCAAATGTGGTGATAAAGAAGGTACCGGATGCTTCCAAAGCTACAGAAGATGAAAAAGCTCAATATATTGGAGAGGCCAAATTTCTACGAGCTTTCAGCTATTTCGGTCTCGTCAGGCTATGGGCCGGAGTACCTTTGCGTACAGAAGAAACCATGGCTTTGATTGATATTCCCCGAAACTCGGCTGATGAAGTTTATCATTTAATAGTAAGCGACTTAAAATACGCAGAAGAACATTTACCAGATGTTCCCCGCCTACTTGGAACACCTTCTAAATGGGCTGCGAAGACCTTATTGGCAGATGTTTATTTAACACTCAAAGACTGGGAAAATGCCCGGGATAAAGCTAAAGAGGTTATTGATTCAGGTAAATATTCACTTGTGGAAGTAAAAGCGCCCGATGACTTTGAACTCATTTATGGCGCCGAATTACTTACTTCATCGGAGGAGATATTCTATTTTAAGTATACTCGCCAGAAAGGCTGGGACCTGATGAATTTCTTCCATATATCCGGAGATGGCTATAAGCCTTACGGTAATAACTGGTATTCATTCTACTCTACTACAAACAACTTTTTTTATAAGACTTGGGATGATGAAGATTTCAGAAAACAATACAATTTTTATAACTGGGATATCGGATTAGGGGATAATTCCCTATTATTCAAAAAATATACAGATCCTAATGGAAACACAGCAGCACCTAATGATTGGCCTATGTATAGGTATCCCGAATTATTGTTGATCTATGCAGAAGCAGTCAATAATGCCAACGAAAGCCCAACAGCCGAAGCAATGGAATGTCTTAATAAAGTACATCGAAGAGCTTATGGATATGCCCCGAATACCCCCTCTCCCATCGATTTTAAAATAAGCGATTATACCAAAGATTCTTTTTTTGAATTAGTTATCCAGGAAAGAGGGTATGAATTAATCTTAGAATGTAAACGATGGATAGATTTGGTGAGAACCGGTAAAGCTGCCAAAGTAATAAAAGAAGCCGAAGGTATTGATTTGGATGAAACTATGTATTTATGGCCTATACCGGTAGTAGAAACCAATTACAATAAGGCCATTAATCCTGTTACAGATCAAAATCCGGGATATTAAAAGTTAATAACATGAAATATTTATGTATAATAGCAGGAGTTCTCTCCTGCTTATCCATCCAAGGAATGAACTTATCGGATTCACTACATATCCATATAAACGAAGCTTGGGAAGTTGCTTGGGAGCGATTTTATCATCCAAAAACAAACCTTTTTTATGACTATATCAGTAGTTATGAGAAAGGAAAAGAATTAGCTCATCTCCCGACCTTAGAAGAAGTTTCCAAACAATATCCGAATCCATGCGGATATGGTACGGGAATGGAAGATTGTATGATTATAGGAGGTGTTATGCTCAGTACAATTGTTGACATGTATGAAATTACAAAAGACGACAGTTTGATTAATCCGGCAATAAATGTATTTAATGGTATAAAACGATGTACAACTATTCCGGATAACCTGGGTTTTGTAGCTCGCGGTATCTGTATTGAAGACAGAAAAAGCTTTTATATCAATTCATCACGGGATCAATATACCCACTGTGTACATGGGTTATGGAAATTATACCATAGCCCTCTAAGCAGTACAACAATTAAAAAGGATATCTGCGATATACTGACAAATATAGCCGAACGTATGATTAAAAACGTAACTCCGGAGAATGAATATGACTTTTTACGGGCGGATGGTAAAATATGTCCGCTGGGCATATGCCGTATGTGGAATGTACAACCTCATGAAGCAGCCAGATTACCAATGATCTATGCAGCAGCTTTTGATGTAACGGGAAACAACAAATACAAAAAACTATACCGGCTATATATCAGCGAAGCTATTGATCAATCCGAACAGATAAATAACAACTATGCCGCATACGTATTTCTGCAAATGCAATGTTCATTTGAACTATTATATTCATTGGAGGAAAAACCGACATTGAAAGAACAGCTCGACAAATTAATGAAACGGGTTGCTACAATGTCAGAGGAACGTTTCCATGATTGTAAAAAGAAACTTTCGGATATGGACATACATACATTATCCATGTTAGGACCTGATTGGAGAAAAGTAGATGAATGGACTAATCAAAAAGGATATATTATCCCCCAATGGGGAGAATATCGAACAGTTTGGGAATGTGTACGTGAAGCAGGAGAAACATTATCTGCTTTATTCATGACGAACAGCCAACTCGAAAACAGCCAGACCCATTGTTTAGAGGATCTAATAATAAATATGAACTATAACCAATTATCAGGATGTGGAATCATTTATCATATAGCCGCCTACTGGAAAGCTCGGTACAAAGATTACCTGGATAATAAATAATCAGACCAACATTTTTTTCCAAACGTTCACAATTATATCTATGTTATATTAATTTTATATCAAATTTTTCTGTTTATATTTACATCGGATGTTAACGCATAAAATTCTATCTATGCGTTAACTTTATCGTTACCAAATAACCATTGAAAAACTATCATGAGAGCAATTATCACTATTATCCGAATGGCTATCGGTTGGCATTTCCTGTATGAAGGATTCACTAAATTATTTGCCGAAAACTGGTCTGCCGAAAGTTTCCTAAGTAATACCTTTGGTTTTACATCTGGTTTTTATCATTGGCTGGCGTCTTCGCCCGTCATCATGCAACTGATCGATTTACTGAATATTTACGGGTTGATATTTATAGGATTGACTTTATTTATCGGCCTTTGTTTCCGGTGGGCTTCGTTGGGAGGAATCGTTTTACTGATCCTTTATTATTTTGCCTATCCGCCATTTGGTATTTCTTTATTGGGGGCGCACGATGGCAGTGTTTTCATTGTTAATAAGATTTTTGTAGAAGCCGTTATGCTTATCTTTATTCTTTGCTATAAGGAAAAAGGATATGGTATAGATGAGTTAATCTGGTATTATAAAAACCGAAAGAATAAAAAAATGTCTGTCAGGTCGGCAACCCAACCAATCAATAATCGGCGCGAAGCTATTAAAAACCTGGTCTCGATTCCTGTTTTGGGCGCTCTCGGCGGCGGAGCCTGGTGGAACAACCGAACCTACGAAATAGATGCTTCCACAGGAGCTACAATTCAGATTAACAGGGTAGAATTAAGCAGACTGAAGGGAGAATTGCCAAAAGGCAGGCTGGGAAACTTTGAACTCAGCCGTCTCGTCATGGGGGGCAATTTGATTGGCGGTTGGGCGCATGCAAGAGATTTACTATATGCCGAAAGCCTTTTTAAAGCGTATAATACTGAAAAGAAAATAATTGAAACATTGATGCTATGCGAACAAGCCGGAGTTAACTGTATCAATATCGGTTATCCTACCATGTCGATGATGAGTAAATATAAACAGTTGACCGGAAGCAAAATAAAGGTTATTGTACAGGTAGGTATCGACGAGAAAAATAAAGATATATACGATAATGTAACCCAAGCCATTGATAATGGTATGGACATTATCCAGTTACAAGGAAACTGGGGTGACTGGCTTGTACGGGATAAAAAATTCGACGTCATTGCCGGTATGATGGGAAGGATTAAAAGCCAAGGCTATATTGCCGGATTGGCAGCCCATACCATTGACTCTTTGATCGCCTGTGAAGAACAAGGCATCATCCCCGATTATTATATGAAAACAATGCATCATGATAATTATTGGTCTGCTCATCCTCGCAAAAACAGGCAACCTTTTGAAGTAGACGGCCAACGACATCTGGACCATAATATGTTTCACGATAATTGCTTCTGTCCTTTCCCCGACAAGACAGTTGAGTTTGTAAATCGTACCAAAGTTCCGGTAATGGGCTTTAAGGTACTAGCAGCCGGCGCAATTTCTCCTAAAGACGGCTTTAATTGGGCTTTTGAAAACGGAGCAGACTTTATATGTGTCGGTATGTTCGACTTTCAAGTAGTAGACGATGTAAATACTTGTATCGACACACTCCAAAAGCTCCAAAACAGGAAGCGGGAATGGTACGCTTAACCGTAAAATAGTGTTAAAAACTTCATGCCTATCTTTTTTCAAGAAGGTAGGCGGCTTTTTCAAGAGAGGTAGGTACCTCTTTCAAATGTGCTGATTTATCTGACACCAGCAATCATCATTAAACATTAAATCTAAAGCCAGGTAATATTACAGAGTTTGAACTATTATTATCTCTTCACACCTAATTTTTGTTGATTTTATTTACATATTGAAATTATATTCAGTATATTTGCAACCAAATTGATATATTTTCAAATATTATTCAAACACTAAGTCAATAAATAATGGGTAACAAGAATCATTTTCACAAACGGCAAGGATTATATGATCCTGCCAACGAACATGATGCCTGTGGTGTAGGAATGTTAGTAAACATTCACGGAGGAAAATCGCATAACATAGTAGAATCGGCTCTGAAAGTCTTGGAAAACATGCGTCATCGCGGGGCAGAAGGGGCCGACAATAAAACGGGAGACGGGGCAGGTATTCTGTTGCAAATCCCGCACGAATTTATCTTGTTGCAGGGAATCCCGGTACCCGAAAAAGGTAAATACGGAACCGGACTTGTTTTTCTTCCTAAAGAAGAGGAACAACAGGCGGTAATCCTCAGTATTATGATTGACGAGATTGAAAAAGAAGGCCTTAGCCTAATGCATCTGCGCAAGGTTCCCGTTCATTCGGATATTCTTGGAAAAGATGCATTGGCTACAGAACCGGATATAAAACAGCTATTTGTCACCGGTTGCGACAACCAAAACGAATTTGAACTAAAACTGTATATCATCCGCAAACGGATAGAGAAAAAAGTAACGGAGTCGAATCTGGAATTGAAAAGCGATTTCTATATCGTTTCTTTATCTACAAAAAATATTGTATATAAAGGAATGTTGGAGTCGATGCAGCTCCGTCATTATTTTCCCGATTTAACGAATAATTATTTCACCAGCGGACTGGCTTTGGTACATTCCCGTTTCAGTACAAATACGTTTCCTACCTGGAGCCTGGCCCAACCGTTCCGGTTATTAGCGCATAATGGCGAAATAAATACCGTACGTGGCAACCGTTCCTGGATGGAAGCGCGCGAAAGTGTTCTTTCTTCTCCGTTTATTCCGGATGTAGAAGAAATTCGTCCGATTTGCCAGCCGGATATGAGTGATAGCGCTTCGCTGGATAATGTGTTGGAATTTTTGGTAGCAACAGGGCTTAGTTTGCCTCATGCAATGGCCATGTTGGTGCCGGAAAGCTTTAACGACAGCAATCCTATATCGGAAGACTTGAAAGCCTTCTACGAATATCATTCCATCTTGATGGAGCCTTGGGATGGGCCGGCGGCTTTGTTGTTTAGCGACGGAAGATACGCCGGAGGTATGTTAGACCGGAATGGCCTTCGTCCGGCGCGTTATTTAATTACCAAAAACGATATGATGTTGGTGGCTTCTGAAGTAGGTGTTATGGACTTTGAAGCGAATGAAATTAAAGAGAAAGGACGCCTCCAACCCGGTAAAATTCTACTGGTTGATACCGAAAAAGGCAAAATATACTATGATAACGAACTGAAAAAACAACTAGCCGAAGCCAAACCGTATAAAACCTGGTTTAATAACCGGGTAGAACTCGACGAACTAAAATCGGGCCGGAAAGTACCCCATGTAGAAAAAGAGTACGACAGGAAGCTCCGCATCTTCAATTACAGCCGTGAAGATATCGAACGGATCATTATCCCGATGCTGACGGGCAGCGTAGAGCCGGTAGGTTCTATGGGTAACGACACGCCGCTGGCTGTCCTATCGTCTTATCCGCAAAACTTATTTACTTATTTCCGGCAACAATTTGCGCAGGTTACCAATCCTCCTATCGACCCCATTCGTGAAGAACTGGTGATGAGCCTTACCGAATACATCGGCGCTGTGGCGGAAAATATTTTAGTGCCCGACGAAAACCATTGCAAAATGGTACGCCTGAATCATCCCATCCTGACGAATACCCAACTCGACCTGCTTTGTAATATACGGTATAAAGGTTTCAAATCGGTCAAACTGCCGATGTTGTTTGAAGCGGCGAAAGGACGGGACGGTTTACAGTCGGCTATCGAGAAGTTATGCAAACAAGCCGAACAATCGGTCATTGAAGGAGTAAACTATATCATCCTGAG
>JAISDJ010000146.1 GCA_031264865.1 Tannerellaceae bacterium
AGATGACCGCCTCGAAAACATGAACGTCCCGGACTGCCGCTTTATCTATACCAGAGAAACCATTTATCCAACCGATTATATAGGCGTTCTCGATATATCCCTCAAGGCCCACAGTGTCCTTTACAATGCCGGAATTTTTTCCGCTGGCAAACTGTTCAATCTGGAAAAAGAAGCCGTCTATAACCTTGCAAAAACCACTAAAAAAATTTCCGAAGAACTTCTCGCCTTTATCGTCCAGGAAAAGTCTCTCGTCGGTAAAATATTTGGCGATGAAGACCTGATTGACTACATTCAAAAAATGTCAGAAGAACGCTACGATTACCGAATGACCATCCTTGAAGAATCATACAGCAAGATACCGCAGAACCGCCTCGATAAACCCCTAAGCCTTTTTCTGCAAGTCAATGACGCAGGGGCAATTCAGTATCCGGTAGCCCGCCTCTCGCCCTTGCTCAAAAAAGTTAAAAAGGTAAGCGAGATTAAAAAGATTTTCCCTGTAGTTGCCAAAACAAGCCGCACCGGCGATGTAATCCGTATACAGGAAACAATATCTTTCAATTTAATTGAAGTGCTTAACGAAACCTTTACACCGTTTTTTACCGATCCTCGTAACGCCAACTCGTTGGATGTTTTATATCAAAGAGCCAACGGTTTTACTTTGCAGAACATTGCGGAAAAAAGAAACTTGACACGGGAACGTATCAGGCAGATGGAAACAAAAAACACAGATAAACTAATCGCCATCATAAAAGACTTCCCGGTCAATATACTGGCCTTTATCTGCGCTGAAACAGACAGCAGCGATTACATCAGCGCCGGTTCTGTCTGTGAGTATCTTGGAGACTTTCAATGCAACTCTCAACTGGTCTATCTTTTGGAGAACGAAAACATTTACAAAGAATACCAATACAACAGGCGGTATGACGTATTCTACCGTGCTGGCCTTGACCTTGATTTTTCCGTGCTCGATATTAAGAAACCCGTCAAAGAACTGATATTAAATGAAAAGGAAGTGGAAATACGCAAAAAGATAGAAGACTTTCTTATTGCGAAGGCCCTTGCAAAATGCACCTATGATGATATTTGTAAATTTACTGACAGCGAAACAGGTTATATCCGGGTTGGCAAGATTATACAACTCTCAAAAAACATCGTAGAAATCGAAAAAGACTGGTATGTGCACCGCACGTGCATTATAGATCTTGATGAGGCCGCCGTAAAACTACTTTCGATATTACAAAAACAGTTCCAGCGGTTTCACGGTTATTCAAACAGCCACCTTTTGTTTGACGCCGCCTGTATAGACCTTGCAATGTTTATGAACGACAACGGCTTTGAGACCGAATTGCAAATCTATATACTGGCAAAGCATCTTTTCTTTAAGGAAAAGTTTAACGGCTGCCATTTCTATTTTACCGAAGGCTTGCATATTTGGAAAAACCAAGCGGACTTCCCTCTGAACAACAAAGGTGTATTAATTAATCTCGCAAAAGCCTCTGGCGGTATTATCGCCAGAGAGGAAACCGAAAAATATCTTGAGAATTTGAAATTGTCAAAGAACGTAATAATCAATAAAATACACGACATTTCCGATTTAACATTTTATTTCTATACGGAAACAACTTATGTCCTGTCAGAGTATCTTCAAATTGATGAAGTGTTTCTTGCTAGGATAAAAAAGGCACTGGACGCCCTTTTTGAAAATCTACTCTATATCATTCCACGGGATATAGACGAAGGCTGGTTTGACGCCTTACCCAAATTACCTCTGGGGCTTTCATGGAATTTACTCTTATTGCAGGAAGTCTTAAAATTCAATGATGGCATCGGCTATAAACCCTTAACACCTGACGTTGAACAATCCCCTTATCGCATATCCGCCGCTTTTATCAAAGCCGGTATGAATATAACATTGGCGGAGATAATCTATATTTATGCCCAAGATAATATAATCCTTCCATTCAAAACCGAGACAGAAAAATTCCGCTTAATGCTGCGTAAAGCGGGTTTTCTGAACGATATGGAATGGTTTACCAGTATGCCGAAAATTTTGAATGATCCCCGGTTTGCTTTTACCAATGGCAACAAAACAATACTGATAAGGAAGCAGGGTTAATATACTATGTATGGCTACGAGTGGACAACAAAGAATGGTATATACCGCCTTGTCATCAACAGCAAAGTAATAAAAGAGATACGCCCGGTCTTTAAGCAGGAACTTGACTATTTTAGTTTTAATGAATACTGGAAATACCCCGACACCGACGCGCCGCTTTTGTGGGCCGAAGGTATCAGGCGCTATATCCATAACGGTGAATGTGCCGCTGTCGCAAAAGGCGGTGGTTTTTATTCAAAACCCGCAATCGAACTCCACAAAGAAAAACTGTCGCTTAAACCAATCAGCATAAATGTCCTCTGGAAAGAAAATGAAGCCTTGATGAAAGGGCTTGAGCAAAAAACCATTGCCTATATCAGAAAAAAACACGATTTTTTTAAGGCTCAAGGTTATTCCTTTGCGGTCGCCTTTAGCGGCGGTAAAGACTCTCTTGTGTTGCTTGATTTAGTTAGCAAAGCCCTTTCACCCCACGAGTTTTACGTCATCTTTAGCAATACCGGCATGGAGCTTTCCTGTACATTGGATGCCGTTAAAAAGGCAAAACGCCACTGGAAAAATCTGCGTTTTTATGAAGCCGCTTGCCACATGAAGCCGGAAGAAACCTGGGACGAGTTCGGTATTCCAGGAAGAAGACTGCGCTGGTGCTGCCAAGTACATAAGTCTGTTCCTACAATATTAAAAATGAGAGAAATTACCAAAAATTATAACATTCAAACCGTTGTGTTTGATGGGGTTCGCGCGGAAGAAAGCGACAACAGGGCGCAATACGGAGACGTGAGCGTTGGAACAAAAAATATCAATCAGATAAATTGCAGTCCGATATTAGGATGGGGCACAAGCGAATTATATATATATTTATTGAAGAATAATATTCTTCTTAATGACGCATATTATTATGGAACTAATCGTGTCGGTTGCACAATCTGTCCGATGTCTTCCGGCTGGAGAGATAGTATATGTGCTAACTTGTATAAAAAAGATGTAAAAGTTTTGTTAAAAAAAGTAGAGGTGTATACATCAAATGTGGGTATCTCCGAAAAACGGAAAAAAGATTATATTGAAAAAAATGGTTGGCGAACAAGATTTGGCGGCAGATATTTGTCAAATGGTGGTAATCGTGTCTCCGAAGTAATTGAAAATGATACAATCACTTTCGATTTTTCATTAATGAAACAAAAATGGTTTGACGTTTCTCCCTTGTTGGGAACTATCGTCGCAAAACGCAAAAATAAATATGTCCATAAAATCGATAAACAAGAATTCCTTTTGACTATCGAGAATAGGGGCAAAAGAATAATATATGCTCCATATTCAAAAATGGATCGATTTATTATTTCTCACCTTCGGGGTGTTGCCAGTAAGGTCGCTTACTGTATCGGCTGTAAAGCCTGTGTCGTTCATTGTCCCTCTGATGCTTTTATCATCACCGGTAAACATAATATATTCATTAGAGAAGAAAAATGTATTCATTGTTCAAATTGTATAGAATTCACAAAAGGGAAAGGATGCTTAGTTGCAAAATCTCTTTCTATAACGGGAGGTTCTGGAATGAACTTGAAGGGAATGAGCAGATATCAGACATTTGGTTTCCGGCAGCCTTGGCTTGAACACTTTTTTGAACATGGCAGTGAATGTTTCTCTAAGAACCAACTCGGTAATAGGCAGTATGACGCTCTTAAAGTCTGGCTCCGGGAAGGCGGCCTGCTTAGTCCTGCCAACAAGGGCGAAAAGTCCGGTATGCCCACGGAACTCTTTGAAAAACTAAAGCCCCTTGGTCCCTACAACGCCTCGGTCTGGGCGGTCATCTGGGCGAACCTTGCCTACAATTCCATCATTACCCGGTGGTATATGCTCTCCGTGGCCCCCGGCGAAGTTTACGAAAAGAATGACCTTATCTTTATGCTGGGTGACGACTATTCCCAATCAACCAGAGATAACGCCGTAACTGCCCTATTGGAGACCTTTCGTCACAGTCCCATAGGCTCCGTCCTCAAACAGGGCATCCCTGTTCAGGTCGGCAGCGCCTGGCGTTACGCCAAAGATGGCTGGGAAACCCCCGAAGCTGCCGCAATTCTCTATTCTCTCTACCTCTATGCTGAAAAAACCGGACGTTACACCTTCTCCCTCAAGCAGTTGGAGGAGGCCAAAGCCAGTCCGGAAGCCCTGGGGATTGACCCTGCATCGGTATTCGGTTTAAAATTTGGAGCAATCAAGGGCATTTTGCAGGAGATAGCTCTGCACAACAAGGAATACATCCGGGTTAGTTTCGTCAAAGACCTGGACACCGTGCATCTGACGCAAAATGTCGCTTCCATCGATATCATCTCGCTGTTTCAGTAAAGGGACGGTAGTGTATGGCCAAATATAAGAACTTTATTGAGCTGAGCCCCAATTACGAGTCTGTCGTGGGCATCGGTTCAGATGAGCGCAATCCCGATATGTGGTATGAGTATATCGTCAATGAGGATATGCGCAAGGCCATTGAAAAAATCTACGATTCCATTCAATACGAAAACAAAGATGCCCGCCGTTCCTTCTGGATTCAGGGCGCTTACGGCGCCGGTAAAAGTTACGCTGCCATCGTCATAAAACACCTCTTTGAAGAATCTCCAAAAAACATCGATAAGTTTTTTTCAACCAAACAAATAGTACGGGACTATAAAAACAAATTTAACGCCATTAGAGAAAAAGGAGATTTTCTCGTTGTCTGGAAAAGTGGAACCTCCGATGTCTCCAATGGCATTCAGTTGATGATGGCGATAGAATTTGACATTCGTCTCTCCCTCGAAAAGAAATTCAAAAAGAAGGCCTATTACGGCAAGAACTCGCTGGTCGATGCGGTCAAGGAAAAAGTCAACGACAAAACCATAAATTGGGGGATTCTTTTTGAAGACCCCCAATACGGCCTTTCAGAAGAATACCCTACCTTCGATTCTTTTAAGCAGGAAATAGTCAATGCCAATATCAAAGCCTGTAATCAGGCGGCTGGTATTTGCCGCGATAGAGGTTGGGGGCTTTTTAACAATGTTGACGCTTTTGAAGCCTGGATTAAAGACGTTATCGAAGGAAACAACCTGCAAAACAGCGGCATTATTTTTATCTGGGACGAGTTTACCGATTTTGTTCGGGAGAGCGGCTCCGATAATGTCTTGCAGCGGATTTCCGAATACTGCAAACAGCAGCCCCTTTTTATGTTTTTCATCGTTCATGTTGACCCAACATGGGTTAATGAACTTGGCAAAGCCACCTACGAGCGTATTTTACATCGCTACCACGAACTTGAATTCCACATTACCGAAAGCGCCGCTTACGACCTTATCGGTAATTCCATTTTGATCCGTAAAGGTATGGATTCGAATTGGAAAAATCAGAAAGATAAACTACTTAAAACTATCGATAAATACATACCCGAATTTGATAATTTGCAGTTGACAAATCCCCGAGAAAAATTTTTGACCCTTTGTCCCATTCATCCCATGACCCTGACACTCTTGGCAACAGTCGCCCAGAACTTCGGTGCTTCCAGTCGGACACTATTCAAATTTATGAAGGACGAAGCCGAAGAAAGGCAAAATGTCGGTTTCCGTTATTTTATCAATACCTACGGCCTCGATGACTGGCGTTGGCTTACCCCCGATTTTCTCTGGGATTATTTCTTTATCAGAGAAAGCGACATAAAAGGCGATACCGGTTCCGATGCCCGGCAATGCTACCGCCATTATCAGGAAATCCAGGGGCTTATCTCCATAGACGATACCGCCTTCCATATTTTCAAAGCTGTCTTGCTACTCATTGCCGTAATGTCAACCGAAAAAACCATCCAGTTGCGAAGCCAGGCGTCGGGACGCAGAATTGCGGCGACAAAAAAGACGCTCTATCGCTGTTTCTATGGTGAACTCTCCGAAGCAGAAATTGACAAATACCTTGACGTCTTTCAGGATAATAACCAGTTGCGCCTTGTCGAACAGCGAGGTGGCGAAGTCCGTTTGGAACTTCCCTATACTGGTTCTGGTGACGTGTTTGAACAACATTTTACCACATTAAAGAAACAATACACTCGGTATAATATATTCAAAAAAGGCAGTCTTTTTTCCAAGGCTGTTGAAGAAAAAATGTGGGACCTAAACCGCAACACCTTTAATCGTATGTATTTTGCCGCCTGTTCGCTGGAGAATGATTCCCAACAGTTGCGACTAAATGATATTACTATCGAACTTGCAAAAAATTCTTACAAGTTAGGTTTTCTCATCATAACGGTTTCCGAACCGTCAAAATACGTTCCCATGCAAACCAAAGCCAAAGAACTGGCGGAAAATGACGAGACCGGGCGGCTTGTTGCTGTCGTTCTCAAAGAAGCCTTAACCGAAGAAACCATCGACTCATGGATACGTGAATTGACCTATAAAGAACTTGCCGCCGAAGAAGGCAAACGGGGCAGTGCCGACCAGCACGAAGCCGAAGTCGCCCTCATTCTGGGGAAATGGTCTCAATCGGCAATCAGTGGACAAATGGTAGCATTTTACAAAAAAACTGCTTATCCCTCAACCGGCAGCGATGACCTTCGCCGCAAAATCGAGGCAAGTGTCCTGTATAAAGCCTTCCCCTTTGCACCGGAACAGATAGTTACCCTAAACACAGCGTTTAAGCAAGCCCAGAAAGTGCTGCCACAGCCGGGATTACTCTGTCTTCTACAACCGCTCAATTAAAAAGTATAGAGCAGGGCGTTAAAGACACTGGCGTTTGGGATATGAGCAATATAACCGATTTAGCCACTTTCTCAAAAACCGAAAAAGGTAAAGCCATCGCTGCCCTTGCAAAGTACATACATGGCCAAATGACACAGGGCGCAAAAGTGAAACTTGACGTTCTCTGGGCAGAACTCCAGGAGCGGCCTTTCGGCTATTACAATTCTCTTGCCTGCGCCTATCTACTTGGATTCGTATTCCGTTTTTATAAAAATGGTCAATTCAACTGGATAGACAGCGTAGGCAACCCTCATAGTTTAACCGAACAGTATTTGGCAAGCATGGTTGCCAAAATGTGCAAGAACGATCTTGTGAATAATACTCTTTCTTCAGGATCCGAAACCTGGCAAAAGTTTAAGGACTATCCAAAAAATATTTTTAGCCTCGAAGAAACCGAAATCGCCAATGATGAATTCACCAAACGTGCAATCCGTGAAAAAATAAACCAGTCGGGCGTCCCTCTGTGGTCCATAAAATACATCGAAAGTGGAAAACTTGGTGGTGAAGATACACGAAACAAACTCGTAAACATTGTCGATTTATTCTGTGCCTTTATCGACGACAACACCAATACCGAAGACGAAATGTCCAATATTATTACTTCCTTCAAAGGTGCCGGTGCGTTACGCAAGTCCTTCAAAGAGACGTTTGAAAACAAAGCCATCAAATTCGAAGGCTTGCGGAACTTTATTGCTGAAAACAACACAAATGTCAGTAACTACATCAAGACCCTTGGTATCTCTCCGTCAGAATTGACCGACAGCATTAAGCGCCAAATGCAGACTTTTGTTTACACCTGGAAAGAAGAACAGGTAGTAGATAAACTGAAACTGCTTTCTTTGGAATACGAAGTAGTCTCTATTCTCAACAAAGCCCTCAAATGCAGTTATAAAAACATCGACGACTTTAAGCGTGATTTAATCAACTGCTTCGAATATATGAAAATCCCCGGTTCGGTTATCGAAACTCTGTCCGAACCTTGGGTTTTATCCATAAAATACCTTTACATCATTGCCTATAAAAACTGGATGGAATTAACGGTCGACCAGAAAAATGACTATATCGAGGAGTTTAAGGTGAACGTCGCTCCTGCATGGGATTATATCTGTAACTCACATCTCTTGCTCCCCGAATATTTTAAAAGTAGGGGTATTACCTGTGCGGAAAGCGAAATAAACACAATCTACGAACAGTTGGAACCGGTGCAATATAATAGTTCGTTTATGCTCTTTGAGAAAAACGTCAAAGAGTTATTCAACAAACTTGCCTATGAACGTAACAAGGCTGCCCTGTTTTCCTTATGGAAGAAAAAGACTGGACAAAATACCGTTTCGGAATGGTGCAAGTATTACATCATCCCGGTTCAATGGGCATTAATCGATGACGATTACAAATATGTCCTGTTGGTCAAGCGACTGGAAGAAAACGATGTAACTGTCAATCCCAGTGAACTTCAAAGGGCCATTGAATATTTTGAAGATGAGTCTGCCTTGTCTATTCTTAAAGACAAAAACGCCCTGTTACAAAAATTCTATTCCCAGATTGGTTCAAATAATGCGAAAGGTTTTGAAGAGTACAGAACCGAAATTTTGTCCGCTTTACGAATACAGTTAGGTTCGGATATATACGCATGGGGTACAAAAGCTGGTGAAATCCGAAATGCCATTGAACAATACTTGAAAAATACCGCCAAAAAGAAGTTTTCCGAAAAAGCAAAACAGCAAGTTTCAAAGATGTCGGAAACCAACCTTAAGGC
>JAISDJ010000191.1 GCA_031264865.1 Tannerellaceae bacterium
ACAAAAGCTGGTGAAATCCGAAATGCCATTGAACAATACTTGAAAAATACCGCCAAAAAGAAGTTTTCCGAAAAAGCAAAACAGCAAGTTTCAAAGATGTCGGAAACCAACCTTAAGGCACTGGTACTTTCGTTCCTCGAGGAACATCCGGAATTCAATGAATTCTTTTACAATGGGAAGGTAAAATGACTCTTGATGAAGTAAAAGAAAGAATCAAGAACGAAATCGACAACAAGATACCGTCCCGGTTCCCTTTGCGTCTGATTTTCGTCAATAACATGGAAGAATACGCAATTATCAAACATTTTCTTATGGATAACTGCGAAGAGGCTATCTCCCTGGGCGACGACGATATCTGCGAAACCGAAGATATTTACCCCAATTTTACCAAACTCAAATCAAAAATCGACAAGTACCGAGACAAGCCTCTCTTGCTCCTGTCAATGGGAGAATACTTCCGCTTTTCTCTTAAAAGGGAACTGGCAAAAGACAAATCCTCTTTCCCTTCATTTTTTAGGGATATGCAGGACGTTAATTCAAAAACACGGGTATTTGTCCTGTTGTTTGCCGCCAACAATCTCTTTGACCAGATAATACCAATAATAAATGAAAGGCAGGAAGAACATATTTGGGTTGTTGACGACAAGGTTAATACCGAGACCTATAATATTTTTGTTTTTTCTGACCAATATAAATCTTTACCTGATGATTATACCAAAGGCTTAAAGTCCTGGCTTAATAATTGGGAGGCGGACTTAAAAAAGAAAAACAACATCGTTATATCGACGCGCCTTATAAATAACATTATCAATTCAAGCGACATCATTGATATAAAGGTAATTGTCGATATATTCGATTACATTTGCTCCCGGATTGATAATTCAAACACATTCAACAAAGAATGGCTTGCCGACGAGCAATGGGAACAGGTCAATTCCCGGATAAAAGATGAGACGGATTTTAATAATGTAATACTCAAAATCCTTAATACCCAGAATTTTGACCATTATCAGATTTTTGCTCAATGGAACAGTCTTTCAGACTTGCAAAAAAATATTGTTTTGGTATGGTATAAACTTAACCCTGGCAATTCTTACTGTGGAACAGCGTTAAACGCCGTAAAAAACATATCCGAAGTAAACAATACCCTCTGCGATTTCATTTTCAAAAACTATAATGAAAAATGGGTAAAAGAAAGAAATACCGTTATTGCATCATTTAAAGATATAAAATATGACGATGCCTATTTTGAACGTATTTCCGCCATAGAAAATCCTAAAACTAAACTTTCCCTCTTGACCTTTTCAACCCATGAAGAACGGACTTGTGCTTTAAAACTCATAAGCGGTTTGCTGAGGAACGGTGCTTCACACGAGAATATACAAGACGCCCTCGGCTCAAATTACCCCTTATTCCAACAATACTTTTTTAACGAATCATATTATCCGGTAGAACTAAAAACGTATTTCCGGTGGTATAAGCATAACAAAATAATCAATCGTTTTCCAAACAAAGAATATAAAATTCCCGACTATAATCCCTACGACAGCAGGTTTAGCACCCTTAAAAAATATGTCAATGAGAAAACTTTTATGCTTTGGGTTGACGGGATGGGCATCGAATGGTTAAGTCTGCTCTATGGTCAGTTATATGCGGTCAATACCAAACTTCATGTAGAAAAGTCCCTCATTGTTAAAGCCCTGCTCCCGACAGAAACGGAATTCAACAAACAATGGGAAGATTTTAGTACTCCCTGCGAAAAACTGGATAGATTAGACGCCCTCAATCATAAGGGTATTCCGGACGACAACAACTATTTTTCCTGTATTGATACCCAATTTGAGATAATAAAGGAGATAGCCCAGAAAGCGGTTGCGTTATTACAAAAATATGAACGAGTAATCGTTACAGCTGACCACGGTTCAAGCCGCCTTGCGGCCCTTGCCTTTCACGACAAACCGGGTTTCAAGGCTCCTGAAAACGCCAAGCCTTTAGGTTATGGCCGTTTTTGTGAATTGCCTACAGGATTTACAGAAACAGTTCATGCCGAGAATTACGAGTATGTAAAATCAGGCGACAAAGCCTATTACGTTATAAAGAACTATGAACATTTTAGCGTTTCCGGCAAAGCGGTGAGTAAAGACCAGGATAACGAAGCCCGCTCCGGTGAAATACACGGCGGCAAAACGCCCGAAGAATACCTGGTCCCGATAATCGTATTAAACCAAAGTTTTCAACCGCAAAGTACCATATATATAGCCTTTAATCCTAAAATGCAGACGGCCTATAAAGAAGGTAATACCGTAACCGTCAAACTGGATTTTAATGTTGGCATTGATACGCTTGAGGCGAGCACCGACAGCATAAAAGGCGAGTGCAAAAGAATTTCTTCCCACACTTGGGAAATACAATACAAAAATCTGAATAAAAAAACATATTCAATGGAAATAACCGCCGATGGGCATCTGCTTGAAGAAAAAGCGTCTTTCGAAGTACAGTCCAAGGGCATCACCGAAAATGATTTATTCGGCGGTATATAATGGGCAAGAAAAAAGAAACGTTTTGCTGTGAGTGTAAATGCGCGTTGGTCAAAGATCATATCGCATTATCAAAAAAACTCTTGGGCAGGAATATAACGCAATTTTACTGCATCACCTGTCTTGCTAAATTTCTCGAATGTGAGGTCGGCGATCTTGAAATAAAAATAATGGAGTTTAAAGAACAGGGCTGCGCTCTGTTTCTATAATGGAGGGAATATGGGTTCCAATGAAATAGATGATGTCTTTAACAATATAGACGAGAACGTCAACGCCAATGTTGATAAAGAATTAGAAAATAAAGTAAAAAATTATTTCTCCGATATGATAGTCCTTAAAAACCCACTCCGTACCCAATTTTTCAACAATCTTAGCCTGCCTTCTTATATGCGCGACTGGATAATTATGAAATTCTCCGACAATAACGGAAACTTTGAACAGGGCAACGTGCTTTCTTATATAAAAAAATATATCCCAAGCCGCAACGATTACAACGAACTCAAATACAACATGATTAATGGTGAAACCGTCCGTTTTCTCGCCAGAATTCGTGTCAGTGTAAACATACGGACCGGTCTCACCGAATTTGAATTGCCTGATTTTGGCGGGACCAGGAACGGCGCAGGTGGTGAAGTCGCCAAAGAAGTTACCGAAAAATGGAAGGAACTTCTTCTTAAAGAGAACGAAAACTGGGGCATTCTCGATTTAGCTTGGGAGCGTGATTTTTCGCAGAAAAAAGGCGGAGGGAAAATAATCCTTACCGGCTTTCAACAATTCTGCCCCTATACCGTTGATATTGACGCATATAAATCCATAAGACGAAACTTTACCATTACCGAATGGATAGATATTTTAATCGGTGCTGTTGATTATAACCCGACAGGTTATGATAACCAGGAACAAAAACTCTATTTTCTTCGCCGCCTCTTGCCTTTCGTCCAAAGAAGGATAAACCTCATAGAGTTAGCCCCCAAAGGGACGGGTAAATCCTATATCTACGAAAAAATCAGTAAACGTGGTTGGCTTCAGGCAGCTGGAACAATCTCGCGAGCCTCGTTATTTTATAATAACAACACAAAAACAAGTGGCCTGTTAACAAATTTTGACTTCATCGCTTTTGATGAAATTCAAACTATGACCTTCACCAACCCGACAGAAATTCAAACCGCTTTAAAGCATTACATGGAATTTGGCGAAGTAAAAGGCTTTGACACATCTATTATAGCAGATGCCGGTATTATCATACTCGGTAACGTAGAAGCCTCAAAATTTGATATAGATGTCAATATGGTCAACGAAATCAATCCTATATTCCGAGAATCGGCAACCTTGGACCGGTTCCACGGTTTCATACCTGGATGGGAAATTCCTCGTTTGAATCAGGGCATTATTGCAAATGGCTGGGCCTTAAACACCGAATATTTCGCCGAAGTTCTTCACAATTTACGGGAAGAACTCAGCTATGCCAAAATAATAGACGACATTCTCGACATTCCTTCAAAAGCCGACCAGCGAGATTTAGTAGCCATAAAGCGCATAGCCGAAGGATTCTTCAAATTGTTATTCCCCCACATTGAAAGCGCAAGTGACATAGACAGCGACGACTTTTTAAACTACTGTCTCGAACCAGCTAAAGAAATGCGCCGGGCAATCAAAAAGCAACTCTGTATCGTAGACCCCAAAGAATTTGACCTCCCCGGCAAACGAGATATACCGGATATACAGGTAAGATAATTATATTTGGTAAACCACCGATTATGCCGGTGAAACTAAAAAAGGCTATTTCATATCCGCAAATAGAACTGAATGTGATAAGCGATCACTGATTATCGAAAAGGATACGGGTACAAAGTAGATGTGATAAAAGGTGAAGGCATAGAATAAAAAATGCAACAAAAAATCTATAAAATCGGCCAGCTATCGCTACTCCTGACGTCCGTATTAAACTTAAACGTCTGTATCCTCAATTTGATTAATGCCTAGTGTCTTGCGTCATCTAAATATTGTGATATAAAGGATTCATCCAAAGAAAGGATGGGTCAAACTATGCGGACGAAAAAATATGTCGTACACCTCACCGATGACGAACGAAAAACGTTACGGCGCATGATGAAACGTGGAACGTATGCGGCACGAAGCATAACTCGCGCGAATATCATGCTCAATTTGGACGAAGGGTTGGGTGAAAAACGCGAACAGGCGGATGTCGCAAAACTATGCGGGGTCAGCACAGTAACCGTATATGATGTGAGCAAACAGTACGCATCGGAAGGGTTGGAGGCAGTTTTAAACCGGAAAAAGAGAGCACCCCCGCCCGTCCCGTCGAAGATTACGGGGGAAACGGAGGCGAAGATAATCGTTCTGTGCTGCGGGGCACCACTGGAAGGACGGGTGCGATGGACCTTGCGGTTGCTGGAGGAGAAGATCATTGAATTGGGGATAGCGGAGGCGATATCGGATAACACCATCGGCCGCCTTTTAAAAAACACCGCTTAAGCCTCACCGGCGCAAATGTTGATGCATTCCGCCGGAGCATAACGGCGCGTTTGTAGCCGCGATGGAGGACGTGGTGGATGTCTATCATCGGCCGTATGATGCCGATTATCCGGTAGTATGTATGGAGGAAAAGCCGTATCAGTTATTGGGTGAGAGCAGAGCCTCGATTCCGATGAAAGTTGGCAGGGAGAAACGTGAAGACGGCGAATAGGTACGGGGAGGACATTGTAGCATTTTTGTTTTTGTGGAACCACTTACCGGATGGTGTCATGTGTCTGTCCGGGAACGGCGAACCAAAATCGATTGGGTACATCAAGTTGATGAACTGTTGACAGTCCGATTTCCCGCGGTGAAGAAGGTGGTTTTGGTCTCGAACAATTTGAATATGCATATGATTTCATCGCTGTATGAAGTGTTTCCGCCGAAAAAAGCACGAAGGCTTGCCAAACGGCTTGAGATGTACCATACCCCGAAGCACGGAAGCTGGTTGGATATCGCCGAGATTGAGATCAACATCATGACGGCACAGTGCCTGAGCCGGCGCATTGCCACCATAGAAACGTTACGGAGAGAATTGGCATCGTAGGAAACGGCCAGAAAGAGGACGCCAAAGATGATTGATTGGCACTTTTCCACGAATGATGCGAGGATTAAGTTGAAAAGACTATATCCTAATATTTAGATGACGCAAGACACTAGTACCCGATAACAACAAATACTTTACTCGATAATCTCCGGATAAAGACGTTTGAGTTTTGTGCGGGCATCGGCCGTAGTGAACTGCCAATCAACTCCCTTCTGTTTTCGGTTCCT
>JAISDJ010000244.1 GCA_031264865.1 Tannerellaceae bacterium
CCCACCCAAACCGGGTGAAACCAAACGACCCGGGTGAAACGTACACGTTTCACCCTACTTTCCGCTTGGGGAGAGGGTTTCAGGGGCCTGGTGAAAGGTGAAAGCAGGTATAAAAAACCACCCTGTAGGGCTTACGAATTACTTCTAATTGGGTTCATTCGTCAGCGGGTCAACTGCTATTTTTGGGTAAGCCTTCGGTAAATCCCGTCTTTTAGTATTTTCTGGTAGGCTGTACCTTTGCATAAAATAAAGAACATGATTTCTATACCCGGCGCGGTATATAAAGCTGCTCTCCTCTTTATTCTCTTACAGGCATATTCGTACTGTGATTTTTATCTCCGGCAAACCATTTCGCAGCTTCGCCCGAAAGCCACAGATAATGGTCATTGGGCAGATTGTCTTCTATCCCGACAAACTTAAAGCCCGGGGCGTTTTCTGGCACTTCGTTTTGTCTCAGACATTTGAATAAAGCTGTACCTTCGTCTATTTCGTCAAACATAGCCAGGTATAAAGACTGGGCTCCGGCATCATAAGCTCCGGCTATCTGTTGCCATAGAAATTCACCTTTGTGCCGGGGAATTTCATCGTACAGAGAAGCGTCTTTTAACAGATTACCCCAACTGAACCCGGGAAATGCAAGAGGAATGTAATCTACCTCGTTTTCTTTGCACCACTCTAAATCTTTCAGTAGCGTTTGAGGAACGAAATTATCATAATTATCCAACGAGTAACGACCTACAGCCCATGGCATAATAATGTCAACTGTCTTGATAAGTTCATGCAGCTGCCTGTTGTTTTCGGCGTCTCTATCTAATGTCCGCCAAAAATAGGGAACCCCTAACATAATGGAGACTTTGTTGTTATTGCCTCTAAGTTCTTTAACCAGATTAGCTACGTCCTGGATTGTATATTCGCGGTGGTCGTTAAATCCAACTCCCCATATAGCAATTAACGGCTTTCCATTGTGTCTTAAATAAGTTGGATTCGATTTATTATTAAACAGTTCATAATCTCTTATCAGTTGTTCGAAGTCGTTGATAAGGAGATTAAATTCAGATCCTTTACTTCCTGACAGGTCATACATTACACAAATTGCCCTGTCGTGTTTATTCGCCGCTTTCAGCGCATTTTCAAAGACTTTACTTGTATTTTGGCGCTGGTTTTTTACTGTAACCAAAAAACGTTGAACGAAAACGCCGTGCAAGCCATATTCTTTCATCCATTTGAAATGCAAATCAACCGTTGACTCATCCTGTGGGCTGAATACATGCGCTTTCTCTCCATTCGGTAAATTGAAGGCGGTTTCGTATGTCTTATCATATTCGGATACATCAGGCCAAAAGTCAACACATGTTGAGCCCGGTTCGAATTTCTGGTTTTGGCCGTAATGTGTCCAGCCATTGTTGGACTTGTCTCCTTCAGCAGAAAACCATCCTTGATAGCCGGCCATTACAAGGCCTTTATAATTTGTATAATTACAACCCGTTTCATCATATTTGGCTTCCTCCACAGGTTCCTGCCCTTCCATCGTGGAACCCTCTTTAGGCATATTATTTCTATTTGAACAAGCCATTACGAAGATATACAAGAATATAATCATGAATAATCGATATTTTTTCATCATTTTGAAGGAAATTAGAGCTCTGTCTGATAAATATATTAGTTTGTAAGTGGATAACAGGATGCAATCCTCATCGCCACTTACAAACTATTAAATGCAATTTACTGGTTTACCATTCCTTATTTTGTCTCAGATTTGGATTTTTATCTATGTATTCCTGCCTGATAGGCCATAGATTCATTTTTGCATCGAAAATCCGGTTCATAATGCTCTTGCGGGTGTAAAAACAATCGTCAGCGCCAACATTTTCGTTATCATAACCGTTTTGATTAAGTCCGTGTATCGGTTGTTTGAATGTTTCTACTGCGATATTCCACCTTCTCAGATAATCGTAGCGGAATCTTCCTTCCATGGCAAATTCTATGCGGTATTCTTTTTGAATATGCTTTTTCAGCTCACCGGCATTTCCTGTCAGAGAAGCCGGAAGATTGGGTAATCCGCCACGTTCGCGAATACGGTTCAGGTATGTTAGAATATCCGGGTTGCCTGAATTCGTCTCTGCTAACGCTTCGGCATAGTTTAGGTAGAATTCGGCCAGTCTGAAAATCAACCCCGGGCGATACACTCCATAGTTATTTTCTCTGGGTTTCGCATTGGGGTCTGTTCCCTTTCGCCCATGATACCCGCATACGGGGGTGTCGTGACTCGGCCGGCCATCCTTTTGCCCGTTGGCATATTCGGCCGGGCCATCAAGTCCTACGGTATAAGCCCGGTGAAAACGCATCGTTGTGTAGAAGCGTGGCTCACGGTTTACCCACATGTTGAAGGTTCCTTTGGGAGCCAGCAGGCCAGGCGTCCGTCCTCCGTCAGAGAAGTCCCATGTTGTGTTGTCAAAGAAAAAGTCTTGATCGATGAATCCGTCTTCCCTGTAACCGGAGCCCGCTTCAAGTCTGTCTTTTCCATCTTTCATACGAAATTCATCCACAAGATTCTGGGTGATACTCATCGAGCCGTAAGCTCCGTTGGAGCGAGGGTTGAAATACCGTTCGGTATCGTCGATATTTATTCTCGGACGCGCCCAGATTATTTCTTTATTTATTTCACCGGTGGTAAGAAAAAGGTCTTTGCATGAAATAAAAGGGTCTATCGTATTCGTACCGTTATAATATACGGTATAGAGTTTGTAATTCCCTTTTTCAGCGAGATCAATGACTGCTTTGTTTGCTTCTGCGGCCTTTTGCCATTTATTACCGTCATAGGCTTGTGGGAAAAGGGACGTTCCATCTGGATTTTTGACGTCGGCATAATAAGGATTGCCGTTGAAAAGCGGGCTTGCCATCCATGTCCACAATCTTGCTCTCAAAGCCAGGCAGACGCCTTTGGTTGGCCTTCCGAAATCGGCCGATTCATTTGTTAGCTTTTCAGGCATCGCATTGGCCAGCTCCAGCAGTTCCTGATCCATCCATGTAGCTATTTCGTCAAGAGGAGTACGGGGTAGCATGAGTTCGTCGCTGGAAGCAGTCGAGCTGAACTGATAGGTAATCAATGGCACAGGCCCGTAAGTCTGCAACATAATCATATAATAATATGCAATAAGATAGCGAACTTCCAGCTTCATGTACTCTACGTCTTTCTCAGACAATCCCTGGCTGGGCAGCGGCTCCACATTATCGAGGAAAATGTAAGCCGAACGAATCCGCTGATAAAAATCTCCCCAGTAATTGTGCATACCCGTAGAAGGCCCCCAACTGCCTTGCATAGCCGACAGGATATGCCCCCATCCATATTGAACCAATTCAAAAGACGGTTGAAAATCATCGGATAAACATCCGATACGAGACATATCGTCAAATAAAGGATCCTGCACGTTGGAGTAGATACCTGCCAACCATTCATTTACTTTTTTCTTATTGTCGAATATCATGGGCAGGGTAAGCATATCGTCAGGTTCTTTATCCAGAAAATCCGAACAGGACGTCAGAAAGGGTAATCCCATAACAGACATTAAAAGCACTATTGTTATTTTTTTCATGATCTATTCTATTTAAAATGTAACTTCAAAACCCATTGAGTATATACGCGAGTTCGGATATTTTAATCCGTTATTAGAACCTATTTCCGGATCCCACATATCAAAACCTGAAATAGTAAGCAGATTTGTTCCTCTGGCAAAAACGCGAGCATTCCGCATCCTCATTGCACGTTGCCATTTTTTGGGTAATGTGTATCCGATTTCAGCATTTTTCAGACGAAGGAAAGATGAATTTCTTAGCCACCACGTAGATTCTTTCGTATTGTTATCATTATTATAGTTTGACAAACGGGGCCAGAATACATTTTGATTATACGGATCTTCCGGCGTCCAGCGGTCATCGGCATTCGTATAGATATTAGCAAAAGCGCCTGCCCCGGAACCCGGAATAAATCCGCTGCCTCCTATCATGTTTGTGAAATTAGCCGAACCCTGGAAGAAGAAACTTATATCAAATTGCTTGTAACGGATACTTGATCCGAATCCATACACGATTTCAGGTATCCAGGGTTTTCCAATCGGGCATTTGTCGAGATCCGTTACTATCCCGTCATCATCAATATCGAGATACTTGATATCCCCCGGTTTTACAACGCCAAACTGTTTGGGAATGTCTTCTTTCAGGACATAATTATCTATATCGCTAAAATCGTCGGGAGTAAACAGCCTTTCTACGATAAGTCCATAATGTTGATTAAGCGACTGCCCTGTTTGTGATCGGGTTGTATTCTTCAGCGATTCGGCTTCGTCTATTTCTGTAATCTTGTTTTTGGCATACGTGAAATTACCCCTGAATGAAATAAAAAGATCCTTGGTGAGATCGCGGTTTATTTCAAGACTCATATCTATCCCTTGGTTTTCAACTTTACCGTAGTTTGCCCAGGGAGCTCTGGAAAACCCTGCTATTTCCGGAATAGAGCGGCGTTCCATAAAGATATTGTTCCTGTATTCTTTGAAGTAATCCGCTTGAATGTTAATGCTGTTCCACAGTCCGATTTCAATACCTCCATTTACCTTCGTTGCTGTTTCCCAAGTCAAATCGGGTATGCCGAACTCTCCTTCGCGATATCCTGTATATTCGTTATTGGCCGTCCACCCATAACGATAATCTCCATTTTGCTCTATTGTCGACAGGTAGGCAAAACGCCTGTCGTTAGATATTTTATCGTTACCGACTTTTCCGACAGAACCTCTTATTTTCAATTTAGACAGGCTTGATGTTACGTTTTGCATAAAAGGTTCATTCGTAATTAACCAGCCGATTGCTACCGAAGGAAAGAATCCAAATCGATACCCTTTTTTGAAATTTTCAGAACCATTGTATCCAAAATTAAATTCCGCGAAGTATTTATCGTCATAGTTATAAGCCAGCCGGCCGGCAATACCCTGGTTCCGGTACGGAAGGGAAAGGATCGCGCTGCCTGCATCCGAATTTACATAATCACGCATATTGAAGAGGAATAAACCATCTACTCCGTGAACTCCAAACCGGCGATTGTAATTTAATTGCGCTTCCATATACATGGTCCGGTTTCCTCCTCCTCCTCTTCCATAACCAAGGAATTCATCCCCTTCGTTGATGATATTCGTAATGAGATTGCCTTCTTCATCTCTTCCCGTAGCCCAGTAATACGTTGGGAATCTGTTTCTATCCTGCGTTGTCCAGCTCCAATTGTCAAAAGAAAAGATTCCCTTTGCTTTCAATCCCTTGAGCGGGCTCCAGATAGCTTCCATATCTTGTTCAAGAGAGACGGTTGACTGAATAGACGATTCAAATCTTTTTCTATATCCTCTTTGGGTTACCTCAGCCCACGGGTTAAAACGGGATTGGTTCTTTGGCAACTGTCCGTTAGAGTAGATGATCGGGTGTGCAATAGGCGATTGCTCAAAGGTATTGTTTAAAATATGCTCTGTACTTTCAGGCTCCTGGCGGTTGTAAATATATCCGCCTATACTTACAGACATGATCGTTGACTTCGTCAGATTGATATCAACATTACTGCGTACATTATAGCGATTAGTGCCCAACGTGTTATCATAGGATTGGGATTTATCACGTACAAACATGCCTTGCTCGCCGAAGTAACTAACGATAAGACTATAACGTATAAGCTCGCTGCCTCCGTTAACATCCAGGCTCGCACGCATACTTGGTGCGTTCTTGCGTGTAATGGCATCAATCCAATTAACATCAGGAAAGAGATCCGAATCGACCTTATTCCGGGTATTATCAATCTGCTGTTGAGTAAATGTAGGCGTTAATCCGGAGAGGATAAATGCTTCATTTGTGATTTCCATATATCTGGCTCCATCCACAAATTTAGGGAGTTGTGTTGGATTGGAAACCCCGAAGTCGGCTTTAGCAGTTACCCTGGGTTTACCCAGTTGTCCTTTTTTTGTTTGAACTAAAATTACGCCATTGGCTCCCCGCACGCCATAAACGGCGGTAGCGGATGCATCTTTCAGTATCGAAAAAGATTCTATTTCTTCAGCGGAGATACTGTTAATATCTCTTTCTATACCGTCAACCAATACCAACGGGTTAGAACTTGCTCCAAATGTATTCATCCCGCGAATCCAGAACTCAGAGGAATCATAACCCGGTTCTCCGCTTCTTTGCACAGCCACTACGCCTGCTATCTGTCCGGCAAGCGCATTGCTTATCGTGCGCGTTTGATTTACTTGTAGTGCGGCTGGCCTTACCGTAGAAATAGCGCCTATTACGCTTTCTCTCTTTTGAGCGCCATACCCAACTACCACTACCTCTTCCAATCCTTGTGAGTCTTGTTCCATTTGAACATTGTACAGTGTTGTTTTTCCCACAATAACTTCGTAAGTCTTATAACCAATATATGTAAATATCAGTTTTGAAGAAGCATTTTTTATATTATAGAGCGTATAATTACCTTCTATATCGGTAACTGTTGCGTTATTAGTCCCATCTTCTTTAACATGGACACCAATCATAGGCTCTCCCCTTTCATCCATCACCCTTCCGGATATTTTAATACTGCCATCCTGCATGCGTGAATTCCTTTCAGTAGGATTGACCTCATTTATTCCAACGGCATATATTGATACAGATAGGCATAGGAGAAAAAAAACCAAAATTTTTCGTTTGTTTGACATAATAAAGATAATAATGATTTAACATAGCTTTCCAAGCAATAAATAAATTGTCCGACTTTTAGTCTGCAACCAACAAAACCGGTTTCTGCTTAGGTAGGAGGCTTTTTCTTCATGGGCTTCAATTTTAATTAAGTAACAAGTAATAAAACAGCAATCACATTATTTATTTTCAAAATAAAGGAAAGGGATATTAACGATGCTCTTAACGAAGTTCTTAATGATGAACGATTTATTTTCAACAAGAAAGAATTATCTATAAATCAATAAAATATAGCCTTTTCGTAAATATAAAAAATATCTTTCGCCATTTTGTTAATT
>JAISDJ010000285.1 GCA_031264865.1 Tannerellaceae bacterium
GCCGTATTATCGTCGAATTTTGTATGATAATGCTCTGCGCCGGCAAAGGCTTGGATTTTCTTTGTTAGGAACAGAGATACGTTCAGTTTCTGTTTCATGTTAGTATATGAACTTTTGGCATTGTCGTCTGTCAAAATCATCTTATTTTTGCTCGCAAGCAGTGAATACTCGGCTGCAATCCATTTCAACAGAGTGCCTTTTACGTTTGGCGAAGCATAAAGGTTGTTTATTCGGTATGAAACGATAGTTGAATTACGTAACGATGCCGATGCTAATTGAGTATATCCCAAATCCATTCCGATACGCATCCTGCCTGAGAACAGACCTTTGCTGAAACCGCCGTAACAGCGATAAGCCTCACTCGTATTGGATAAAGAATTGAAACTGTTCAAAATGATTCCATGATAAAACATATCTTCTGAAGGAGGTGTAGCCGTATATCGGGCATCGAAAGACAACTCCCATCGCGCCGAAAATTTATAATTGGCATAAATTGCCGACGAGATAAGCCCGAACGCCTTTCTTGTATTTGTTTCCGACATTTTATCTTTAAAACTGTAGCTATAATAATTGAGTAAAACGTATGGATTGAGCCACCAGTGCTTGTTTTCATACACTGCTTCCGGTCTGACATAGAGATTGGTTGTGCTCAATCGGGAATTATTTACGGAAGAAAAACCTTCAATATCAAACCCTCGCAGATTGCTTTCGAGGTAATTGAATGAATAATCCACGCCAGCCCGTCCTCTAACTTGCCATTTTCCGAAAATCCAACCATAACCTGCTTCGTTAACAGATTGAAAAACAGAAGCGGTAACATCCTGAACATATTGTTTTTCGTCCGAATCAACAGTCAAAGAATGAGGTTTATTAACCAATGTGTTACTTGATGAAATAGTTAAAATAGTATTATTTATCCTTTTAACGATTTGCAGTTTATTGTTTGCGTTCAAAACGGGTTTTTCAGCCTTTTGCTCCCGTGTGTACAAGCCGGAAATATCCGATGTTGCTTTGTTACCGCTGAAATCAACAGACAGATTTTCTTTCAGATACATGTCTGGTTTGTTTGAGTTCAAAGTTGAGTTTATCCCTAACGTACATAACACCTACCTTGGCATCGTACTCTTGATTGATTTTGAACGAATTCGTTGAGTTAAAAAGGTATGAATCGTTGAATCGTATCCTTTTGTCTTCAACAGGCATGAAATAATTCCCAACTGAAATGTAATCAGGAACTGTATTTTGCTGGAAAAACGAGCCGAATAAATTATCGGACGTATAAATCTGATTTTGTGAAACCGGATTCCAGCCTGTGTTGTTCAGAATATTCTATGCCCTGCAATGCACGTACAGGCTGGTGATTTTCCATCAGTTCAACATTTTGGACGTCGCGATACGATATATTGTTTGAAACCAGCCCGTACCTGCCTTCTAAAAGGTCATTGCCTTCGATATAGAATTTGTTGATGGGTAGGCCGTTGTATTTGATTTCTCCGTTTTCAGCAACTTCAATGCCCGGCATCTTTTTCAACACATCAGTAATTGTCCGGTCCTGAGCGTCGGCATATTGCTGAACTCTGAAAATAAGAGTATCGCTCTTTTCCAAAATAGCGGGTGCGGTAACTACCACATCGCGGAGTTGAACAGGCTCGTTTACAAGCAAAACACTCAATGGAGATTTATTGTCTGCAATAGTAATGGTATGATGCTTGTACCCCATACTTCTGAAAACAAGCCTGTTTCCATTTGTAGAACGAGGCAATGAAAAGCGTCCGTCATTACCCGATATGGTATATTTCAGTCCTTTTCCGCTCATATCCAGCAATTGGATAATAACGCCCGCAAGGGGCGTTTTTTCCGTGCTGTCCATAACGATACCCGTTATTCCGGTATTCAATTGTCCGTATGTAGGCATAAGACTGCTAATACACAATAATATAGTAACTACATATCGAATCATGACAAGGTTGTATTATATCAGCGTTTATAATCGCGTTCTATGTAATCGAACATCCGTTCACGCGGATGTTCGTTTCTTGTCGTTCCGTCCGGCGAAGTAATAACCACACTTACACCCGACACATCGCGCATATATCCGGTCGGGTCTGTATCATACCGCAGTTTGGTATTATAGAACTTGCTGCGATTTGTCCTGTTATACTGCACATCAGGCATAGTAACAGGGCGGGTCGCTTTTGAATTTATTCCAACCAATGTGAACTGATAATAGCCATCAGTGTCGCATACTTCAAGAATAAAACCGGGCAAACCGCCGAATTTCCGCGGACCGTCGGCAACAGGTATTTCTTCGGAGTACCACGCTATATAATGCCGTCCTCGGAAATCACACTCAGCCATGCGACACTTGTATCCCAAAATTTCTTTTGTGCTGTCTCCACCGGTATTCCATTCCTGAATCGGAATAGGTTCCTCATAGAGATACCAGTCGGTCGAGATTTTGTCGGTCGTAGTAAACTTACCCGGCGGATAGTTTTTATAGACGGAAAAAGTTTCCCCACCTACGTATCTGCTTGGATTCTCTCTGATTTGGTCTGTGGTAGAAGCGCTTATCAGAGAATCTATCTGCATGGCGCGGTAGCTGGAAAATTTTGAGAAACCAAGCCCTACTTGTAGAATCATCATGTCCTTATTTTCAGACGTAACATCTGTTGTGTCTGTCAAATAGCAATAATCATAGATGAACTCCATACCGGCATCGCCTATTTTTTTCTGTTCAACCGGTGTTCCTGTGTTTATGCTTATCTGCTTTCCTGCATAAACCGTAACAACTTTGTTTTGTTGAGCGTGCATCGACACCCCAAACCAAATACAACTCGTAATCAGAATAATCTTTTTTATCATAATAACATAAAATCAAAATAAGTTAAACATTCACTCTGATGACAAATGTAGACTGTTCTCATTATGCATTTACTGTGAAATTATTACTGAAGAAACCGGCAACAATCAGAACAGAAACAACGGATTCCATGATATGGGATGCCGGAAGATCTGATCAAGCATCCATCCTGCATCCATCAATGGAAGTTACCTATCCTTTCGATATCTTGCAACAGCAACAGTTTCGTGTAACATACAGTTTCAGCATTTTCAATATACTTGAAAAAATGCTTGTGTCATTTTTCTTTTCTTTGGCATTATCTTGCTTGTTGATATTCTGTATGATATATCAAATAACAACTATTTTTATGCAGCAGCGCATTGATGAAATGCGAAAGAGTTTTATGCTTACCATGATTCATGAACTGAAAAGGCCTATTACCGCATTAAAATTGTGCGTTTCATTTATTAAAAACGATAAAATGATGGCAGACAGGGAAATGAAAGAAGAAATCATCAAAAACTCTCATAATGAATTAGATAATCTTTCATCTTATTTCTCGAAACTAAGGGATGTTATGGCTGATACCATTGAATCTATCAACTTTCAATCTGAAAGAACTTGTCGAACAGTGCGTAGAAAAGCCGTTTCTCCCTAACAACAATGCAGTTGATATTAAAACTGTTTTTGAAAATAACGACTACGAGATTACGGCTGATAGAATGCACATCGGTAATATCATTTACAATCTGTTAGAAAACGCTGTTAAATATTCGGAAAGACAAGTTTCGATTCTTGTTGATTGCCGTTCGATGGGAGAAAAATTCATTATTGAAGTGTCCGACAATGGTGCCGGAATATCAAAAACGGAATCCAACTATGTATTTAACAGATTTTTTCGTGGAAAAGACGTGATACAGAAAGATATTCCGGGAATGGGTTTGGGATTGTTTTATGTAAAATTGCTTGTTCGCGCCCATCACGGTATTATCGTACTGCATAGTGAATTTGGGAATGGAAGCCGATTTACCATTGAACTGCCTAAAAGACAATGAGAACAAAGAAAATACTATTAGCAGATGACGACTACAATAATTCCATGTTACTGAAGCGCTTTCTGGAACAGGAGTTTGACAATGCAATTTATGCAGAAAACGGCAAAATCGCATGGGAATACTTCCAGACGTTCAAACCAGACCTCGTTTTGCTTGATATAAATATGCCTGTTATGGACGGTTTTGAACTTGCACAGATGATCCGCAGTTGCAACAAGAGGGTTATTTTGTTTTTTCTTACCGATAGAACAGAAAAAGCAGACAGATTAAGAGGTTTTAAACTGAAAGGCAACGACTACATACCCAAACCGTTTTACCCTGAGGAGTTAATCGCAAAAATTCAGGAGCGTTTTGAAAACTCAACAGATGAATCAGTATCTATTGAATCGTTGAAAAAGAAAGGGTATGTTTTGAAAATTTACGGATAAAATCTACAATAAGTTTTTACCTGACATGTCCGGTATTGTGATTATCAAGGGAGAAAATAAAAGTATCTTCAAAAGAATTTTTTCTTCAGCACTTTCTGAAAAGTAATCCAAAGAATAAATAATCTTCTTTGGTTATCCACTTAATCTATCTATAGGTAAGCGAAAAAAACGCTGTGATGTCATTACTAAACCATTATAATGGTTTTCCAAAGACATCACAATGGTTTTAGCAAGGCATCGTAATGGTTTCCTGAAAGGATCGTATCCTTTTTTTCTGGAGGGAACGAAAAAAGTGACTTTTCCTGGAATAGGTGGTTCTTTTGAAATTTAGTTGAAAAGAACTTCATTTAGGATCATTTTCCTTTTCAGTAACTGTTTTTTTGTCTTTACTAAAAAAAGCTTTATATTTACAAGCATATAGTATATTTTATTTTGACAGAACACCTGAAAATTAACAGATTATGAAAAATAAATCATGCTTGAAAATCTTTATCCTGGTATTTACAATGGCCTGCTCTAAGGCGCCTGACAGCAATGAAGGTCTCAAATACGCAAATGTATCTTTTGATAAAGAAAATGAAAGTATTAAAATGTCAGATATGGTTACATCTGTTAACTATATTCCGCTTATTACTTCGGATGATGTTTTAATTAATGAAATAAATAAGGTTATTCATAACGGCGAATTTATCTATGTTGCTGACAGATCGTCTTTATATAAGTTTTCATTTGATGGAGTTTTCATTTGTAAAATTCAAAAAAACGGATCCGGGCCGGACGAATATTTGTCGATAACCGATTTTCAGATTGACACGGATGGATTGCCCTGGATATTGAGCAGGAGTAATAAGAAATTAATGAATTACTCATGGGATGGTG
The DNA here is from genome assembly GCA_031264865.1 of Tannerellaceae bacterium. Taxonomy (GTDB): domain Bacteria; phylum Bacteroidota; class Bacteroidia; order Bacteroidales; family Tannerellaceae; genus DFXE01. Next base: position 5,205 of record JAISDJ010000285.1, read on the forward strand.
AAGTGACAGCATCTTTTGAATTAGATACCTGGGTCAATGCTATTTATCTCATGAATGATAACAGGATGATTTTATATTGTGGAAATGAGACAGATAATAATGAGTATCGCTTAAATACAATTGATTTAAAAACGAAAGAAACGGAAAACTCTTTTTTAGGAATAGATACTCATAAAGCAACGTATTTACATGTCAGAACGGCAAATCATTTTTTCAGTTTTCAAAATAAAATACTATTCTATGAAGCATTCAATGATACGATTTACTCGATAGAAAAAAACGATATATCACCCTATTTGTATTTGAATATTGATAATAAGAATATCCCGCCATCATTTTATGAGAATGATTATACGGATATAGCAGATTTCTTTCAAAATTTATTTACGCATACGTATGGATATGGAATAAACCTTTTCTTTGAAAATGAAAATAAATATATAGCTTCCTATTACTATGACAAAGAATGTTATCTGAATATAACGGAAAAAGAAAACGCATATCGTTATAATATTAAAACGATTCACGACGATATTGCATTGTATAACTACCCGATAAACTTTACAGGCTTAACCTTTTTTCCGGATAATTGTGGCTTACTGATCGTAGTTTATCCAACTGAAATCATGGATTATGCGAATGAGAATTTATCTAAAGAAGAATGTGCCAATATAAAAGAGAAGATTAAGTACCTCTCAGAAGATCAAAATCCATTAATTATAGTATTAACCATGTAATACTTATAACTACTTCTACAAAATGAAACAGCTATTGAAATTATGTTTTGTCGTAATATGTCTCAGTTGCCTTTCACTTTTCAGTTGCGGATATAACACAACGGAAGACAAGGTGGATAGCGTATATTTGAAAGGTGTAAATCCTGAAGTGGGAGATATCCCTTTTATGAAGTTTCCATTTCGTATAGGATTGGATGATTCTATTGTCGTAATGCTTGACCTGGCTGCGGACAGTTGTTTCTATCATGTGGTTTCCTACCCGGATTTTCAACACCTCTATTCTCGAGCAGGTTAAAGAAGAGGGAGCAAATCAGGGGTATCTCTGGAGAAGTTACATGGATATGAATTACGAATTGAATAAAGTCGTATTGGCCACCCAGTTTGGCGAAGTATTGGAAATCGTAGACCTGAATGATTATTCGGTGTACTTTTTTAACCTGAAATGATATGAAGTTTTTTAATTTTGTTACTATCTGCGTGGGAAATGGGTATTGGTTAAGTCAAACCGATGAAAATCTAAAATAACTTTACATAAAATAGATTTTACCTATGATTTGATCAGAAAAAGTTTTCAACAGATATCCGGTTCATAGGGTTGGATTTCGTACCTTTAGGCTCTTAAAATAGAAACGCTGAGAGGTATTATATATGGAATCCTTTATACATCTGCATGTTCACACACAATATTCGCTTTTGGACGGACAGGCCTCTATTGACGCCCTGATAGAAAAAGCGCAAAAAGACGGTATGCCTGGAATTGCTATTACCGACCATGGTAATATGTTTGGTATAAAGGAGTTTTTCAATAAGACGCATAAGAAAAACAACAAATATCTGGGAACCATAAAGGATTGCCAGAATGAATTGAATGGGCTGAATGACAAAACGAATCCGACGGATGAGGATCTGGACAGGATGAGAAAATTGTCTGGAAAGATTGAAGAAGATAAGTCGCATTTGTTCAAACCTATTCTGGGATGTGAGTGTTATTGTGCACGAAACGGAAGACATTCCAAAGACGGCAGGGAGGATTTAAGCGGATGGCATTTGATTGTCCTGGCTAAAACGCTGAAAGGATATAAAAACCTGATTAAAATGGTGTCCATCTCATGGATGGAAGGCTTCTACGGGCGTCCGCGTATAGATAAGGAACTATTAGAAACGTATCATGAAGATTTGATTGTGTGTTCGGCCTGTTTGGGAGGAGAAATTCCTCAACATATTATGAACGGGCAACTGAAAAAGGCTGAAGAGTCTATTTTATGGTTTAAAAACCTGTTTGGTGACGATTATTATCTGGAATTACAACGCCATCAAACCAATAATCCGAATGCCGACCAAACCACCTATCCCAAACAACAGGAAGTTAATAAGGTATTAATTGAACTGGCAAGTAAGCTTGACGTTAAAATAATCGCTACAAATGATGTACATTTCGTGAATGAAGAAGACGCCGAAGCCCACGACCGTTTAATTTGCCTGAGTACGGGAAAAGACCTCGACGATCCTGCCCGCATGCGTTATTCCAAACAGGAATGGATGAAGACTACGGCGGAGATGAATACCATCTTTTCGGATGTTCCCGAAGCATTGAGTAATACACTCGAAATCGCTGATAAGGTAGAATATTATTCAATAGATAGCGAACCATTAATGCCTAACTTTCCTTTACCGGAAGGATTTACGGATGCAGATGAATATTTAAAGCATCTTACATATAAAGGAGCCGAGAAGAAATACGAGACATTGACAGTGGAAATAACGGAACGGCTGGATTTTGAACTGGAAACGGTAAAACGAATGGGCTTTCCCGGCTATTTCCTCATTGTACAAGACTTTATTGCAGCCGCTCGTGAGATGAGTGTATCGGTAGGGCCGGGACGTGGCTCGGCAGCCGGTTCGGCAGTAGCTTATTGTTTAGGAATTACAGATATCGACCCGATAAAATACGACCTGCTGTTTGAGCGTTTCCTCAATCCCGATCGTATATCAATGCCTGATATTGATGTAGACTTTGACGACGATGGCCGTGGCCGTGTACTTGAATGGGTAACAAATAAATATGGAAAAGAGAAGGTGGCTCATATTATTACCTATGGCACAATGGCTACAAAATCGGCTATTAAGGATGTAGCCCGTGTACAAAAACTTCCATTAGCCGAATCGAATCGTTTGGCGAAGTTGGTACCTGATAAAATTCCCGATGTAAAGAAAATTACATTAGGAACAGCCATAGAATATGTCCCGGAATTAAAAGAAGCCGCCAAATCACCGGATATCCTTACCCGTGAGACATTAAAATACGCCCAGATGCTTGAGGGGAATGTGCGCAATACCGGTGTACATGCATGTGGAGTTATTATCGGGCAAAGTGATATATCGGATGTAGTACCCGTTAGTACGGCGAAGGATAAGGATACCGGCGAGGAGATATTGGTTACTCAGTATGAAGGTTCGGTAATTGAAGAAACCGGATTAATCAAGATGGACTTCCTCGGATTAAAAACGTTGTCCATTATCAAAGATGCCGTAGAGAATGTTTATCTTACTACAGAGAAAAAAATAGATATAAATCAGATCGATCTGGAAGACAGCAAAACGTTCGAATTATATTGTCAGGGTAAAACAACCGGTACATTCCAGTTTGAATCGGCAGGTATGCAAAAATACCTGAAAGAACTTCAGCCGAGTAAGTTTGAAGACCTCATCGCGATGAATGCCTTATATCGACCGGGGCCTATGGACTATATACCTTCTTTTGTTGCTCGTAAGCATGGAAGGGAAGATATTAAATATGATATTCCGATAATGGAACGTTATTTGCAGGATACCTATGGAATTACGGTATACCAGGAGCAGGTCATGTTATTATCTCGTCTACTGGCCGGCTTTACCCGAGGCGAAAGTGACGCCTTGCGTAAAGCAATGGGTAAGAAGCTCATTGACAAAATGAACGAGCTTAAAGAAAAGTTCCTGATCGGTGGCAGAACAAACGGTCATGATGAAAAGATATTGAATAAAATATGGGGCGACTGGGAAAAATTCGCTTCGTATGCTTTTAATAAAAGCCATGCAACCTGTTATTCGTGGGTAGCCTACCAAACCGCTTATTTGAAAGCAAACTACCCATCGGAATACATGGCTGCCGTATTAAGCCGAAGTTTATCTAACATTTCTGATATCACTAAGTTTATGGATGAATGTAAGACGATGGGCATACAGGTTTTAGGATCGGATGTAAATGAGTCTGTCTATAAATTTAATGTTAATAAAGAAGGAAATATCCGCTTCGGATTGGGAGCAGTAAAAGGTGTTGGCGAGTCTGCCGTATTGAATATTATTGAAGAACGTAAAAACAACGGACCGTTCAAAACTATTTTTGATTTTGTAGAACGGATAAACTTGACTTCCTGCAACAAAAAAAATATAGAAGCAATGGCTTTGGCCGGAGCTTTTGATAATTTAGGCATACAACGCGAACAATTTTTCGCTGATAACGGAAAAGGGGAAATATTCCTTGAAACATTGATACGTTATGGAAGTAAATTCCAGACAGATAAAACAACAGCCGCCAATTCCTTGTTTGGCGATGATAATTTTGCTGTTATTACAAAACCGGAAATTCCTAAATATGAGCGTTGGAGTGATCTCGAAAAGTTGAATAAGGAAAAAGAATTAGTTGGAATTTATCTTTCCGCTCATCCGTTGGACGAATACCGTATCATATTATCCTATGTATGTAATACGGGAGTTGCCGAGTTGAATGAAAGGGATTCGCTTCAGGGACGTGAAATACTAACAGGAGGTATCGTTACAGAATCCCGTGAAGGGACAACGCGAAAAGGGAGCCCTTATGGAGTTATCAAGATTGAAGACTTTACCGGAAGTACGGAAATAGCGCTTTTTGGCAATGAATATATAGAATACAGCAAATATTTCAGGATAGGGATGTATTTATTAATTCGTGGCAGGGTAGAGCCCCATCGTTGGAAGCAAGGGGAATTGGATTTCCGCATAAACTCCATTAACTTGTTGCAGGAAGAAAAAGACAAGCTGATTGAGAAAATAAGCATTACCGTTCCGATACACAGCCTGGACGAACAAATGATTACTGAACTTTCAGTATTAATCAAAACTAATCCGGGGAATAGTTTGTTATATTTCAAAGTGATTGATGGCGAACATAATATTGGGCTGAATCTCTTTTCTCAAAATGTCCGCCTGAACGTGACACGTGAATTAATAGAGTTCCTTACCGGGAATGAAACAATTGATTTTAAAATAAACTAAACAAAATAATAAATATAAAAAGAAAAAAGTTATGGCATTAGAAGTAACAGACAACAATTTCGAACAACTGGTGAACTCAGATAAGCCTATGGTATTGGATTTTTGGGCGGAATGGTGTGGCCCTTGCCGTATGATTGGCCCCATCATTGAAGACTTGGCTGAAGAATATACGGGACGAGTTACCATCGGAAAAATAGATGTAGACAATAATAACGATGTAGTGTCTAAATTCGGAATCCGGAATATCCCGACCGTTCTTTTCTTTAAAGATGGGAAAGTGGTAGATAAGTTGGTAGGTGCTGCCCAAAAGTCGACTTTTGTTGATAAAATAGATGCACTCTTAAAATAAGTATTAATACTATTTGGTGGCGCGAAGCATTTCGCGTTTTCCGGGAGGGCCGGGTATTCTTTCCATTGAATATCCGGCTTCCTGCATCATACGGCGTACGCTTCCCTTGGCGCAATAGGTAGTTAGAATGCCACCTTCCGTCATAGCGTGATACAATCGACGAAAGATTTCCTGATTCCACATCTCCGGCTGTTTGTCGGGAGCAAAAGCATCAAAGTAAACAAGGTCTATCTGTTTCGGAAGTTCGCAACGGTTACTGTCGCCGGCTATTTTATATAATGTAAAGGATTCGGTGATGATAACCGGTTCGTTCCAGGGCGTTGTATGAAGCAAAGTAAACAATTCCTTTTTATCCGGACAGATAAGTTCGCCATAATTGAGGGATTGTATAATGCCTTGGGATAAAGGATACCGTTCTATCGTATAATATTCGACGGGAATATTTGTGTCTAATAAGGTAAGAAAAGCATTTAAACCTGTACCGAAACCGATTTCCAATACCCGGAGTTTCTCTTTTGACAACCGGTGTAATCCCGCTTCAATAAAGACATGGCGCGACTCCTGTACCGCCCCGTTTACCGAATGGTAATGTTCGTCCATTTCAGGAATGAATAAGGTATGACTACCGTCGGCCGTAAGTTGCAATTGCTTCTGTAAATTCTTCATGATACAAAAGTAGAAATAGATTTTTATTATGATTATATTTGTTTTGTAATCATAATACACAATGCAGACAGGCCATAAAATACTTGTTTTACAATTAACGCTACTCTTTTCAATACTAACTGTTTATGGGAAAGCCGGCGAAATGTATTTCCGGCATTATACCAACAAGCATGGATTATCACATAATACGGTTTATTGTTCGTTACAAGATCGGAACGGTTTTATGTGGTTCGGGACGGAAGATGGGCTGAATCGTTTTGATGGTTATAACTTTAAGGTATATCGTCATAATTCGTATCAACCGGATAATAGCCTGGCCGACGACAGGATTGTTAGCCTTTTCGAAGATTCGGAAGGGACATTGTGGGTTTGTACCGGCTATTCTACTTGCTATTATGATGAGAAAACAGACTCTTTTTATCCGTTTAACTTATCACCGGATAGCAACATGCCCGAATATTTTTCTGCAATAGATGAAGACAGCAGGCACAATTTGTGGATGATATCTGCCGGCCGTATTCTCCGTTATTCGTTAGACAATAAAGTATTTCAGTTATATCCTGCCGAATCATACTTCTATCCCGTGGCATTGGTGATGAATGCACAGGGAGAACCCATTTTTTCAAGTCATCATGATTTATATGTATACAGGTCTGGAGCAGATACATTTACCTGTATAACGATACTGACGGAAACAGAAAAACAGGAACAGACCCTGATTTCGGCCATTTGCGAAGTACCCGAAGCAGGCATTTTGATTGGTACGGATAAAAAAGGATTGAAGTTCTATTCCTATTATACCAGGCAAGTCGAAACCATTATCCCGGATATACAGGTAAGGGATATCACAGCATACAGTCCTACTATTTACTGGATAGCATCCGAATCAGGTGTTTATATATGCGATCTGTTAAACAGACAAACCGAACAACTCACCAAATCATTGACAAACGAATATACCATTTCCGATAATGCTGTTTATTCTATAACAAAAGACAAAGAAGGCGGAGTATGGGTAGGTACTTTCTTCGGAGGAGTTAATTACCTTCCACAGGAATATGTTAGCTTCAATCGGTTTATAGGAGGGAAAACACATCCGCAAATGCTTGGAAATGCCGTTCGCGAAATATGTCCCGATAATTATGGTAACCTATGGATCGGTACGGAAGACAATGGCATTAACCGGTATCATCCACAAACAGGAATAATCACTAATTATTCGCTGAATAATCCTTTACATCCGTTATCGGCTACAAATATACATGGCTTATTTGCTGATGGCGATAAACTCTGGATAGGTACATTTAATAAAGGAATCGATGTGCTGGAACTGCCGTCGGGAAAACTTATCAAACGATATACACAAGCTAATACAAACAATGAACTGATCAGTGATTTTGTATTATGCTTTCATAAACTGAAAGATGGTAACCTGTTGATTGGAACTTCCAACGGGATTGTTTATTATGACAGACAAACAGATCGTTTCCGGAAATGGGAAAATGTAAGCGGAGTTGTACGACAGATATATACGGACACAAAAGATAACATTTGGATTGTTACAACCCTTGGTTTATACCGGTATCTATCCGACAGGTACCACTCACAAAGCCTAGGTAGTAATAATATAACATCTGTCTTTGAAGATTCGGACAGACGTATCTGGGTAACAACCGTTAATGGTTTCTCCTTACATAACGAAGATACGGATACCTTTAATCATATTACAGTAGAAGATGGGCTCCCAAGCAATATAACCTATCGTATCTTGGAAGACAACGAGCATAACTTTTGGATAACAACCGCTAATGGCCTTGTAAAATTTAATCCCGACACGTATGAGATGCGTACATTTTCATATACCGACGGTTTGCATGAAACACAGTTTAATTATAGCTCTTCTTACAAAGCTGCCGACGGAACGATGTTTATGGGAACCATAAACGGAATGATAGCATTCAACCCCGAACAATTCAAGACGGATTCCTATATACCACCGGTTCGCATTACAACTATTCATATACCCGGCCATACCGGTTCTTCCTTTACAGAGAGTAAGGAAGAACTCCTTCTTTCCCATGATAAAGCAGCTTTTACTCTTTCTTATGTAGCGCTAAGTTATACATCGCCCGGCGCCATTCAATACGCATATAAACTGGAAGGCGTTGATGCCGATTGGAATTATATGAGACACAATAAAGATGTAACCTTTGCCAACCTCTCACCCGGAAATTATATTTTCAAGGTTAAATCTACCAACAGCAGCGGACTATGGCAAGACAATGAGGCAAGCCTTCCTATTACTATAACCCCGCCATTCTGGGCTACTGTTTGGGCCTTCATCCTTTATGGCGTATTGTTAATCTGTTTTGTTATCTTATTTTATAATTACAAAAAGAAAAAACTGGAAACGAAGCATCAAATGCAGAAAGAGAAAGAACTATATGATGCCAAGATACAATTCTTTACATTTATAACCCACGAAATACGGACGCCGTTAACATTGATAAGGGCTCCGCTTGAAAAGATATTAGCTTTAAACGAAGGCTCGCCGGTAATTCAAAAGAATCTTCGGATTATCGAAAAGAATACCCTGCAATTATTAGACTTAAGCAACCAACTGCTTGATTTCAGAAAAACGGAAAATAAAGGCTTTAAGCTTACTTTTGTAAGAACAGATGTTACTTTTTGGCTTGAAATAATTATACAGCGATTTATTCCTTCTTTTGAAAAGGAGAATAAAATGGTAACAATACAGATCCCCAAACAACCTCTCTTTGCCGATATAGACAGAGAGGCGTTATCAAAGATTATGAATAATATGATAACCAATGCGCTAAAATATTCTCAAAGAGAAGTAACTATTGAGTTATCCCCATTAAAAGAGAGTGATGAAACAGTTACTATCTCGGTAACCAATGATGGGACTTTGATTCCGGAAGGAGAAGAAGAAAAAATATTTTTACCCTTTTACCGTGTAAAAGAAACAGAACACATACAGGGAAGCGGGATAGGCCTGTCATTGGCGCGTGCACTAACGGAGAATCATCATGGCCGCTTATCCTATCAGCGGATAGAAGGATTGAACAGGTTTACGCTTACGTTTCCTGTAAAACAGGGAGAAAGCCCTCGTTTGATAGACAATATCAATAAACCCTACCTCTTGATTGTAGAAGATCAGGCAGACATGCGACGGTTTATAGCCGACGAACTGTCAACAACCTATCAGATACTGGAAGCCGAGAATGGAAAAGTAGCATTGAATATCCTGAACAATTATATGGTAAAGATAATCGTAAGTGATGTAATGATGCCTGTCATGGATGGTTTTGAATTGTGCAATGAAGTAAAAAACAATATAAACTACAGCCATATTCCTTTTATATTACTTACGGCTCAACACAACCTACAATCACATCTGAAAGGATTAAATAACGGCGCAGATGCTTATATGGAAAAACCATTCTCCATGGAATTGCTCATCAGCCAGATACAGAATCTTGTAAAAAGCCGTGAATTACTGAGCCGGATCTATCTCGAAAAGCCATTATCGTCTACCGTATCCTTGGCTGTTTCAAAGATAGATGAGCTCTTTCTTGAGAAATTTACTACCTATTTGGAAGAAAACCTAACCAATGAAGCCCTGAACATAGACCTGATAGCCGAAGAGATGCATATGAGCGCTTCCGGTTTGTATAGAAAAGTAAAAGGACTCTCAGGATTATCGCCGGTAGACTTTATACGTATCGTTCGGTTAAAGAAAGCTGTTCGTCTTATGCAGGAAGGGGAAAGACGTATTAGCGATATTGCTTTTAAGGTAGGTTTTTCCTCGCCGGCTTATTTCTCTACCTGTTTTCAGAAACAATATGGAAAAACCCCCTCGGAATATATGAAAGAGATACTTTCTGTTTAGGATAAAGTTCACATTTTATCCGTTCACAGAATATGCCTTCGATGGAAAATACTACTTTTACCGGTGAAATACGTATTGCAAATAACAACAATTCACTGAGATGAGAAAATTAACCCTATCTGTAGCCACTTTTTGCCTGTGTTGCATTTCTATATGCGGACAAACAACACAATATAAAGGCTTATTTGCCGATGACCCGGAAGGGATAAATGGTATTAACAATCCCGAACGGGGATTCCGCTTAGAAGTAGCAATGAATGTAAGTAACGGAGCATCAATGTGGAATTCATCCGATTTCCCCGACGTTACTACTTATCTGGAACAACAAATGGAAGAGTATAAAGAGGAGAAGATAGCACTTGTCCAAACATATTTCTACCTGACAGACGCTATCGGGCGGGAAATAACAGAAGATGAATTTAATAGAATGGAATCTTTCTTCGATACATTACGAAAGAAAGGATTAAAGGCCATCCTCCGGTTTGCATACGAAACAGATAATGTAGCTGTTAAAAACGGTCCTACTCAACAGGATATCATAACTCATACCCAACAATTGAAAAAAATACTTCGAGAGAATCAGGATGTCATCTTGGTTGTACAAGCCGGCTTTATAGGCGCCTGGGGCGAATGGCATAGTTCTTTTCACGGACTGGAGAAATCGAAGGAAACAATGAAAACAATCCTCAAACAGATTTGTGGCATGACGCCAGGCGACCGGATGGTGCAGGTACGAATGCCTTATATTAAGAATGTACTAGAATCTTCTTCCGCTTATCTCGACAGGGTTTCTTACCACGACGATTTTATTGTCATCAAGAAACATCCCTGGAGTAAAGGGATGGAAAGAGGAGGGGATGCTTATAAGCAAATTACCGAAGAAAGCCCCTATTCAATTATCGACGGAGAATTGCCCTGGGGAAAATGGAGTACGGAAAAAGATTCAAACAACAATGTAAATACCGGATGGATTATTGACGGTTTGGAAACTGCCCGGAGGCTTTATGAACATCACTATACGTCACTCAGCGCCATTCATAATTACAAAGAACATGGCGCTAAAAAGAAATACTCTATGATGTACTGGAAAGAAACTCCTATAACCGAGAAATTCCTCAAAGAGCATATGATGCCTTATGCTCCGAACTATTTCCGGAAAATGGACGGTTCAAAAGCAGAACGTACTGTCTTCGATTATATACGCGATCATTTGGGATATCGCCTGGAATTGCAAAAGTTCAAAACAAAGAAACAATGGAATACCGGCAAAGCAAATCGGATCGAATTGTCATTGATAAACCGGGGCTTCTCAACCTTGTTTAACGACCATCCTATCTACTTTGTATTGATAGATGCATCCGGACACATCGCCTATCGTATCCGGACACAGGATGATACATGGCTTTGGCAACCCTATCGTCCGAATGATAAACTGAAACTCCCTATTACTCATACCATCAAAGCCGATATAATAATGGAAAGAGGCAGTGTGGAAAAAGGTACTTACAAGATAGGATTATGGATACCCGACGGAGCCGAACATTTAATGTTCGACTATCGATATGCCATTCGTTGCGCCAACAATGATGTAGAATGGTGGGTTTCGCCCGATAAAAAATATGGCGTAAATATTCTCACAACAATTCGTTTCTGAATAGTGTTAGTTTGATATATGATCCCTCATCAGAGGGATACACGTCTGGGAAAAACTCTAAAACTCTAAAAAATATGAGGTTAACCGTATTAATGTTAATTTTTTGTTTGTCACATGTAGGTGCGGCAACATGGAAGATCACAGGCAGGGTAGTCGATGATTTGGGAGAACCGGTAATCGGCGCCAATGTTACTGTAAAAGGAACGACAAACGGTACAATTACCGGTATAGATGGTGATTTTATATTGGAAGTATCGTCGGGCGCTATTCTCCGGGTTTCATATATCGGATACCTGACAAGTGAAATAGCAGTAGGCAGTCAATCGGTATTTCATATTGTACTGACCGAAGATACCCGGAAATTAGATGAAGTCGTCGTCGTTGGATATGGAACGCAACGAAAAGTTACGGTTACAGGTTCTGTCTCTTCTATCGGAACAGACGAGATTGTACAGGCTCCTGTGTCTAATATCAGTAATGCGTTGGCAGGCCGCTTGCCGGGTATACGCGTTCAAAACTCAGGCGGTATTCCCGGATCGGAAGCAACAGTTGATATTCGTGGCTTCGGAAAGCCATTGATTCTTGTAGATGGTATCGAACAGCCCGGATTTCAGATAGACCCGAATGAAATTGAAAGTATCTCGGCATTGAAAGATGCTTCCGCCGCTATTTATGGTGTAAAAGCAGGGAATGGCGTATTGCTTATCACTACTAAGAAAGGAACAATGAGCAAACCCCGTATTACGTATAATGGTTCGGTGGGTTTTCAAAACCTTACTTCTTATCCGGATGTAGTAAATGCCGCTCAATATGCCGAGTTAATTGATGAAGATGCCATTAACCGCGGAAATGATCCGATTTACGGACCCGAAAAACTGGCTTTATTTAAAGAAGGAAAACAAGAGGGTTATAAAAGCTATAACTGGAAAGATATCCTGATTCGCTCGAATGCTCCACAGACGCAACATAACATAAACGTAAACGGAGGCAGTGAAGATGTAATATATTTCGCTTCTATAGGATATCTCAACCAGGAAGGATTATATGCTACCAAAGACTTAGGATTCAGTCGTTATAATTTCCGTTCTAATGTGACGGCTAAAATAGCCCGGTATCTGACAACTGAAGTACAATTAGGCGGCCATATAGAGAATAAACATGCACCTTACGATGATGACGATTACATCACATTCGGTATTACTCGTATTTATCCTACATTTTCTCCGTATGCCAACGATATGAATGAAGCTTATTACGGACTGACTAATTACCAAAATCCATTGGCTCGTGCAGATACCGACGTATCCGGTTATAAAAGAGAGAAGAGGAAATTATTCAACGGTTCTTTTGCGCTTACGTATGATATGCCTTTTGTCCCGGGATTGTCGGCCAAAGTATTATTTTCGTACCTTACAAAAATAGAAGAATACAAAACATTAGGGAAAGAATTTTACCTTTATTCGTATGACCCGGCCAATAACGCTTATAACAAAGTATTTACCGGAAACGCTCCCTCCCACATCAGAAGAAAAGATTATACCAGCGAGCAGAATTTGCTTCAATTCTCATTGAATTACAAACGTTCGTTTCTTGATAAGCATAATGTATCCGCCTTATTACTTTACGAACAACGGGAAGATTTGGATGATTATGTAGAGGCCTATCGCCAATTTGCCATTGATGTTTTAGATCAGGTAAATGCCGGAATGGATAAGAACAAAGACAACGGAGGGATGGAAAGCGAAATGGCAAATGTATCATTCGTTGGCCGCATTAACTATGACTACAGGAGCAAATACCTGTTTGAATTTGCTTTTAGAGAAGATGGTTCCGCCAAATTCTATAAAGATAACCGTTGGGGATTCTTCCCGAGTGTATCTGCCGGATGGCGCATTTCCGAAGAGTCTTTTGTTAAAGATAAGGTATCCTTTATTGATAATCTGAAACTACGCGCCTCTTATGGTATCATGGGAGACGACAGGGGACTAGACAGATATGGCAATGAAACAGTTAGAGCATTTCAATACCTGGCCGGATATAGATATCCCGGCGATAAAAATTATATCTTCGGAAACGATGTGATAAAAGGTGTTAATGCAAAGGGGCTTTCTAATCTGAGTTATACCTGGCTCAAGACGAAAATAGTTAATATCGGTGTAGATATTTCTTTATGGAATCGTTTGCTTGAAGCCAATGTTGATGTTTTCTACCGGAAACGGGATGGTTTGGTAGCTACACGGGCTTTATCGTTGCCCAATACCTTCGGCTCCCAGCTTCCTCAGGAAAACCTGAACAGCGATGACTACCGGGGGTTTGAAATCGTCTTAGGACATACCAATCAAATCCATGATTTCGTGTATTCCGTTAAGGGAAATATGTCTTTTACACGTATAAAAGACAGGCATGTTGAAAAGGCTGATCCTATTAATTCATATACCTATTGGAGAAATGACCTGTGGCAGGATGAAAATAACAAATATAGCGACCGGTGGCAAAATATCCTATACGGATATAAGTGTGTCGGACAATTCTACAACCAGGAAGAGATAAATAACTGGGCTGTTCAAGACGGAGCAGGAAATACCACGCTGATACCCGGCGACTTGAAATATGAAGATTACAATGGCGACGGTATCATCAACGATTATGACGTACAACCTGTCAGAAGAAACAATATTCCCGAGATCTATTTCGGATTGAATCTGTCTGCTCAATGGAAAGGATTTGACTTATCCCTATTAATGCAGGGTGCAACAAACTACAGCGTATATATGAGCGGAGCAATGGGATATCCTTTGTTTAATGGCTCAACGGCTCTGGAAATATTTATGGACAGGTGGCACAGAGCCGATCTGTACGATCCAAACTCGGAATGGATACCCGGTAAATATCCTTCTACCTACAATTCGGGCAAAGAATCGAATAAAAGAATTTCAACCTTTAATATGATAAACGCTTATTACCTGCGTGTAAAGAATGTGGAATTGGGTTATACTTTCCCCAAACCCTGGATGAATAAAGCCGGTATAGATAATCTGCGATTATACTTTTCGGGAAATAACCTGCTGACGTTTGATAATCTTCCCTTTGGCGATCCCGAAGCGCCAAGCAGAGACCGGATTTTATATCCTCAATTGAGAATTATAAATGTGGGAGTAAATATTACCTTCTAAAATATGTGAATATGAAAAACAGCCAATTTTTTATAGTAATACTATTGACAAGTATCCTGTTTTCTCATTCGTCTTGTATAAATGATTTCTTAGACAGGAAACCGCTCGACGTTGTTTCCGACGATAATATATGGTCGAATGAAAGCGCTATCCTGGCTTATATGGCCAGTATGTATGATTATATACAAACAGAACCGCATTCCTGGCTAATGAACTGGAATACGCTGGGGCACTTTACGGACGAGTCTATGCGGAGCTACTCCTGGGGGCATCCTTATACTCCCACATTTAGCGACGACTATTTGGACGAGTGGGATAGTACTTACAGGAAAATCCGCATGATAAACGATTTCCTGAAAAATATAGAACGGGCTACGATTAACGAGGATTTGAAACAACGTTATACCGCCGAGGCACATTTTATCCGTGCTTTTAATTATTTCACGCTCGTCAAACGATACGGCGGAGTGCCTATTTTAAAAGATGCACAGGAATATGTCGGAGATGTTGAACTGCTAAAAGTATCAAGAGACACTGAAGAAGCAACCTGGAACTTTATAGCAGAAGAATGTGATCTGGCTATCGCCGCGCTTCCCGAATCATATGCAGACGCCGAACAATACAGAGCAACAAAGTATGCAGCTTATGCACTGAAATCGAGAGCCATGCTATATGCCGGTTCGATCAGTAAATATGGAAATGTACAATTGAATGGTTTGGTTGGCATACCGGCAGATAAAGCAAATGATTTTTTTGAAAAATCGTTAAACGCTTCGGAGGCGATTATCCGTTCAGGAAAGTTTGCCTTGTATCAAAAGGAGGCGGATAAAGCGAAAAACTTCCAGTATCTGTTTCTTGATAAAACACTACATGAAGAGGCTATCTTTGTAAAAGCGTTTTCTGCACCGGATAAGGGGCATAGTTTCGATTTTGCAATGGCTGCTCCTTCCTTCAAAATAGATTATGGGACCAATACAAGCCCAACATTGGAATTGGTGGAAGAATTTGAATATACAGATGGTACAAACGGCGCATTGAAACTGACAGATGCCAATGGGCAATCTATCATATACGACCATCCGGAAGATATATTCAAAGACAAAGATCCTCGCTTTTTCGCTTCTGTTTTATATCCGAATAGCCCGTGGCAAGGAAGTGTGCTGGAAATACGCAGAGGTATTATCGGTAGTGATGGCGTAAAGGTGGAAGCTTCGGCCTTTACCGATAAATTCCCGGAAGACCCTTCGCTTACTACCAGTGGTAAAGATGGCCTGGTATTACAGGGCGACTGTAGCCGTACCGGTTTTTACATCAAGAAGTTCATGGATCCGGTAAATCGTTTGGACCAATTCCGTTCGGAAACGAACTTCATGGTATTCCGTTATGCCGAAATATTATTGAACTACGCAGAAGCTGCTGCTGAGCTGGATAAAACAGAAGATGCGCTTCCTACCTATAATGAAGTACGGAAACGGGCTGGTATAGCAGAGAAAACGTCGGTTACAATGGATGATATCCGGAGGGAAAGAAGAATAGAGTTAGCCTTCGAAAATCACAGATACTGGGATTTGGTACGATGGAGAATCGCTACCAAAGCCATGAATAATACGATGTTCTCGGCATTAATTCCCTGGATGGATTACAAAACACGGAAATATCAGTTCGAGAAAGGTGATAATACGTTGCGACTGCCGAAAACATTTCTTGAGAAAAACTATTATCAGAAAATACCTGGTATAAGTTCGAATGAACTATTGATTCAAAATCCCGGCTTCTAAGTATAATTAATTAAACGACAGAAACATGAAAAAAACAGTATTTATATGTATTGTACTTGCAGGAATTCTTAATTTCCAATCGTGTGGTTTGGATAATTATGATGCACCGGATACTACTTTGCAGGGAGCGTTGATAGATTCGGAAACGAATGAACCGATCCAAACTCAGTATCAGAACGGAGCTAAGATTCGTTTGTACGAGTTTTATAACGGGAAATGGAGTCCACAACCAAATGACTTCTTTACCCGACAGGATGGTACTTTTACGAATAAAGCCATATTTGCCGGCAAATACAGAATTGCAGTTGAAGGCCCTTTTGAAGAAGTTGAAGAAATAGAAACAGAACTTTCAGGAATAAAGGATTTACAAATAAAAGTAACGCCTTTCCTGAGAGTAAAAGGTAGCGCTTCTGCTAACGGTACTTCAATTACGATTACAGCCAAGATAGAACATACAGTAGGTTTGAGAAAGATACAAACCCTGGGCTTCTATTGCGGAGTAACCCCGTATGTAGACAAGAATACATTCGAATCGGATAGACTCAAAAAAGAAACAGACCTCAGCGGCTTGGAAGATTCGGAAATTGTATCGAGAACATTTACAGAAACATTTGAAGGATTGAAAAGTGGTAAAACTTATTATGCAAGAGTAGGAGCATTAGCGCAGAACGCATCGAACCATTACAACTATTGCGAAATAATAGAAGTAAAGATTCCATAATCTAAAAGTCTTGCTTTTCTGTTTTTATTATTTATCCGCCTTCTTCGGAGATCGGATGCATACCTTTTTTCAAAAGGTATGCATGAAATTTTTAATACTAAACCATTTTAAACCTCTCCCAGATACTCTTCTACCGTATAGTTAAGGAAACGATTGAAGGGTAATAGCTTTTCAAAAGCAGCAACCGTTTCATCCAGCCAGTCCTTTTTAGAAAAAAAGCTATCAGGCTTAGCAGCGCTAACACAAAAATCTTTATGCCGGATAATGTCATCATGCGGAAAGTCGGCAGGATATCCTTCCGGGTTACGTTTCAATGCTTCACCTTCCAGTTTGGGATAGATTGCTTTGAAGGACGGATCTTCCAGAATAGAAACAAATTCATCCATTTGGTCATAAATATCTTTACGTACCATTTTCAGCAATTTGGGTTCGGGCATCCACAATCCTCCTGATAGCAGGCTGTTACCGGGTTCAAGATGAAAATAATAACCGCTTTTCAGGCTTTTCCTGCCGCCGAGAGCCATATAAGCTCCAAAGTGGTTCTTATAAGGAAGTTTATTGGGCGAGAAACGAATATCCCGGTAGATACGGAATATACAGTCTTTTGCTTCGAGGCCGGAAACCTCAGGATCGAACAAAGAGATACGGCTGATCAATTGTTGTACAACGTCGAGATACGCTTTGCGCACCGTTTCATAACGCTCTTTATTCTCTTGGAACCAAACACGGTCGTTGTTCTTTTCCAAATCTCTGAGAAAATCTAATATCTGGGATAACATACTTTATAAATTGAAAATTATTTCGTTCACAAATGTATAAATATATCTTTCACTTTCAACTTTCAATTAAAAATAGAATCCCGCATTCAAGTAAAACTGTACATTTCTGTTCCAATTAGAGAGGCTTATCGTTGCGCCGATGGGACCGGCAAAACTATCGTAAGCATAGCCGATACTGCCACCCCACATAGCAGAACCATTGAATAGTTCGAGTAGATTATCGTGATGAGCGCCATAGTTGCCGGTTAATGTAATAAAGTGGCTACTCCACATACGTTGCCGTAATTGGAGACTTGTCACAGCAAGCAGGTTATCAGTTATTTCAACATGATTAACTCCGGCAAAAGGAATCTGTTGAGGCATATATTTACCGGAAACCATACCGCCGATAGTATTCAGAAAAGGATAGGCCAAATTACCGCCAATCAATGCTCTTCCATAGAAAGACGGTATCAAATCCAATCGCCGGTTTATCCAAGACATAGGGAGAACAGCCGAAAAATGAAGGGAAGCAGCCGAAAAGGGAGAAGCTCTATTATATCCTAAAAAGTTATCCGTATACAATGAATAATCGGCTTTAAGAGATACACCTTTTCTGGGAAAATTAACTTTATCCAATGTTTCGAGATGGGTAGAAACGAAATAACTGACAAATCCTTCGGGTTTTACCGCATAATTATGCGATCCTTCTGTATACAGAAACGTATTATAATCAAAATATTCGTACCGTAGACCCGCTTTTACCTTAAAGTTCAGCCAGTTCATATCCGAATAGGCCAATTCGGCAAAGTGATGGGTATAGGTAGTGTTAAGCGTCTTTTCTCCTTTTTTATATAAATCCAAGTCTTGATAACGAAACATGTATGCAAGGTTAATATTACGTAGCGGGATACGTTCAATAGAATAATCCAGACGGGCATAAGACGTCTTCCCTACCCTACCGGTAAATGCCAGTTTGGAGCGGTTGCGACCTCGGTAATCTAAGGTAGCATTCAGTAATCCGGCTGCAACTTCTTCCGTATCAAAACGGACGCCAAGATTAAAAGAAGTCATTGATTTAGGCTCTGTTATCAAGTGAAGGTTATAAGGCCCCCCTCCTGTCAGTTGATAACTTACATGAGAATACATGTCTGTTCCTATTACAATAGTCATTGCGTTTTGTAGTTCTTCTAACGTAACGGACGAATGTTCCGCCAGCCCGCTTATTTTTTTCAACCACTTCTCATCTCTTTGTTCTACTCCGTCGAACGTAATCGTTGCTATATAAAATGTATCTGTCAGATTCATCGGATGAGCAGGTACTGACCCGACAGGTGGTTTTTTCGTTTCCTCCACTCCGGCCTTTTCTTTTAAAGCTAAAATTTCATCCCAATGCTTACGGGCAATCTGTTCTCCCCGGCTGATAAGCGTATCGATTGCCTGGCGTCCGAAACTAGCCGCATTGTAAGGGGTTGCATCCGGTCGGAGTAACAGATCGGTATCTTCTTTGTTCTTGCTGTATTTCTCATGTCCGAACAAAGCGATAAATTGTCCTACAATATCACCCGGTGAATTTATCTTTTCCAATGTTTTAAGGTCGCTGGTACCCAAATCTACGCCAATAATCAAATCGGCTCCCATTTGCAAGGCTATATCCACCGGATAGTTATTGCTGATACCGCCGTCTATTAACACCATACTATCCATCCGAACAGGCGTAAAATAGGCCGGTATCGACATACTCGAACGCATGGCTAACGGGAGATTTCCTTCCTTAAATACATACTCTTCGCCATTTACCACATTTACAGCTACACAAGCATACGGAATAGGAAAGGAGCTGAAATCCATACTATCATGATAGCCAATCGTCAGGTTTGAAAATAAATTCTCTATGTTTTGCCCTTTAATTACACCTTCTATTACCCTGTCTTTTTTATCCTTACTAAAGGGAATAGACAATACATAGCGTTCGGAATTTTCTTTTTCGGGAAACGTTTTATGGCTACGTTCCACCTCGTCACTTAATAACTTCATCCAGTCTTGCAAACGTACAAGGCTATCTATCTCAGCGGCGCTGTATCCTATCGCATAAAGTCCGCCTACAATGGCTCCCATACTGGTTCCTACGATATAATCAACAGGTACGCCAGCTTCTTCCAACACGCTCAATATGCCGATATGAGCAAATCCCTTTGCTCCCCCACCCCCCAGTACTACGCCTATTTTATTTCTTTCGGCAGCAGAGAAAGGCATTATCATTACAAATACAAGCAAGATATAGAAACACTTCTTCATCTGATAAGAGCTTTGCACAAAAATAACAGGATTAATAACGCTAAAAAACAAATTTCTTCAAAAAAAATTAGCGCGTGTCTGTCTATAGCTTCTCTTATCTCTTTTTTACACGTTTCTTTCAGAAGTGAGCTATCGGCATTAATGAATACAAATGATGCAGTAAGGTACGATCATAACAACATGCAAAAAATATATTTTCATTTTTATTTTTTTATATAAAAAAAGAGAATATCTTTGGACGCTAACAGATTAACCGTAAAAAGAAAAACATAACCGTTTAATTTAGACATAAAGATGTTTGGACACAGAAGTTTTTTTAATGTTAGGCGGCGAGAGTCCTGCCGACATCAAGAGCCTTATAGAAAGAAGCTATATGGATAACTACGATTATATGAGTAGCAGCGCCTCTTACGAGGAAATTCACGGAAGCATTGCGCCGCCGGACAATACAAGAGTAGTTATTCCACAGAAAGAATTGCCGATATTACTACCTCATCGGCAAGTTATTCCGCCTCGTGAACAGCCCGCTATTGTTATCAAACCGGCAAAAAAGTAACCAATTTAATGGCAAATATGAGGGATTTTTTGATTCTCGTTGCACTTTTAGAAAAGTTAGTCAGATTATCTTATGGAAAAAATAAAAATATCTCTGTTTGATGAATTGTATTATTGGTCAA
>JAISDJ010000294.1 GCA_031264865.1 Tannerellaceae bacterium
GAACTTAGGATAGGATTTCAATCCTATTGCCCGTAATCCACCCCGCCCCAATTCCTAACCCTGGAAGGGTGGAATAATGATTGTATTTGTATTACGCCCATTCCGGGCTATGACTTGGGAGGATGCGTTCATTAAATAGGGTTGAAACCCTATTCTAAGATATTTATTCCCTGCGGGAAAACAACAACCCTATGAGTTGATACGTAGCCTGTTCCTGCAAGGAACAAAGAACTTAGGATAGGATTTCAATCCTATTGCCCGTAATCCGTCCCGCCCCAACGCCTAACCCTGGAAGGGTGTAATAATGATTGTATTTGTATTATGCCCCGTCAGGGCTATGGATTGGGGAGGATGCGTTCATTAAATAGGGTTGAAACCCTATTCTAAGATAGTTATTCCCTGCGGGAAACAACAACGCCGTGAGTTGATACGTGGATTGTTCCTGTAAGGAACAAAGAACTTAGGATAGGATTTCAATCCTATTGCCCGTAATCCACCCCGCCCCAATTCCTAACCCTGGAAGGGTGGAATAATGATTGTATTTGTATTACGCCCCGTCAGGGCTATGAATTGGAGAAGGTGCATTCATTAAATAGGGTTGAAACCCTATTCTAAGATATTTATTCCCTGCGGGAAAACAACAACCCTGTGAGTTGATACGTGGATTGTTCCTGCAAGGAACAAAGAACTTAGGATAGGATTTTAATCCTATCGTTTGTTTTTATTGTAAATCTTGGTTTTTTATATACCTTTGTTCTTCAAAATCAATGTGTAATAATGAACGTTAAGATTGTTAATACGTCTCATCACCCGTTGCCGGCCTATGCTACTCCTATGTCGGCGGGAATGGATATCCGGGCTAATTTGTCTGAACCTGTTGTATTGAAGCCGTTAGAGCGAAAGTTGATCCCTACCGGACTTTATATTTCGCTTCCGGAAGGATATGAGGCGCAGATGCGTCCGAGGAGCGGATTAGCCTTGAAACATGGTATTACATTACTTAATACGCCAGGTACAATTGATGCCGATTACAGAGGTGAAATAGGCATTATATTGGTGAATCTTTCATCTGATTCGTTTACGGTCAATGACGGCGAACGTATTTGTCAGATGGTGATAGCTACACATGGGCAGGCGGAATGGTTGCCGGTAGAAACATTAGACGAAACCGAAAGGGGAACCGGAGGTTTCGGACATACCGGTAAACTTTAAACCTTTTATTATAATTACTCTCTAATTATCTATTAATAAGATTAATTTATGACGAGACAACTGGTAAGCGGAGTCTTTTTTGTGGTTTTATTGTTGATAAATCCGGTCGTTATGAAAGCTGACGACTTGAAAAATCAACGCAAGTTTGATTATTTCTTTTATGAAGGGTTAAAACTTAAAAACGCAGAAAAATACGATGCCGCTATTGAAGTATTTAACCATTGCCTGACAATCGATTCCACATCTGCTCCCGTACTCTACGAGTTGTCTTCTTTCTATATGCAGATAAATCGACAGGATAAGGCCGTGGAGATGTTGGAACGCGCCGCAGCAAATAGCCCGGAGAACTTTACGTATAAGATAGCGCTGGCAACCCTTTTACGTAATAGTGGAATGTTTGGCGAGGCTGCGGACGTTTATGAAGAACTGATAAAAGCATATCCTAATAAAACAGAACTTAATTACTATCTGGCCGACGCGCTTACCCAACAAGGCGAAATCGGCAAGGCAATAGAAACATACAACACGTTGGAGTCGATCATGGGGATGAATGAGCTCTTCTCGATGCAGAAATATAGGCTATATATGATGCTTGAACAGCCCGACAATGCTTTTGGCGAAATAGAAAAGCTTGCCGTCAAATACCCAATGGATTCTCGTTATCCGATTATGCTGGGGGATTTATATCTCGAAAGAGGCGATAAGGATAAAGCATACAAAGCCTACCAAAAAGCGCATGAGACAGACCCGACCAATCCTTATTATTTTGTGTCGATGGCAAATTATTACGAGGCGATAAATGATAAAGCGGCAGCCGAGACACAGATACGCGACGCTCTTGTAAGTGAAAAACTCGATGTGGAAATGAAGGTAGACATCCTTTCACGCTATATTATGCGTTTGCAACAAACGCAACAAGGCACAGAAAGCGCTAATTCGTTGTTTGAAACGCTAATGGAACAACATCCTGAAGAAACGGAATTAAAACTTATGTATGGCTCGCTACTGGTTCTTCAAAAAAAGACGGATGAAGCTAAATTTCAATTCCAGTTGGTAACGGAAACGGAACCGGGAAACGAAGCAGCCTGGGGACGGCTTTTAGAACTTTCTTTGCAAACCCAGGATATTCCCGAAGTAATACGTATATGTAATAAATGTATAGAGTTATTCCCGGAGGTTCCCCAATATTATTTTTATTTAGGCGTAGCTTATTATCAGGAAAAACAATATCAGGAAGCATTAGAGGCATATGAAAAAGGGATAACCGTTATCCCCCCGGAGAATGCGCCTTTGAAATCTGACTTTTACGGACAAATAGGAGACATCTACTATCAGATGGATCAATTGGATAAAACGTTTGCAGTATATGATGAAGCGTTGAAATACAACGAAAATAATGTTGTTGTCTTAAACAATTACGCCTATTTTTTGTCTTTGTCTAATAAGGATCTGGAAAGAGCCGAACGAATGAGCGCAATCACCATTAAGCAGGAACCCGACAATTCTACCTATCTGGATACCTATGCCTGGATATTTTTTAAACAAGGTAATTACACATTAGCCAAATTCTATCTGGAAAGCGCGTTGGAAAAAGATAAAACAAAAAGCCCGGAGCTGACAGATCATTATGGCGATATACTTTACATGTCGGGTGAAAAAGAAAAAGCAGTGGAACAGTGGAAGAAAGCAAAAGAAATGGGTAAAGCCAGCGATGTGCTGAATCGGAAGATTGAGGAAGAGAAATATATTGAAGAGTAGTCAAAGGAGTTAAAGTAGTTAAGAAGATGGAAGAAAGGGAAAAAGGGGTTAAGGAAAAAGGGGATTTTTTTACAATATTTCCTTCTTTCCCGTTTCGTGTCCCCATCTCCTTAATTACTCTGACTACTTTAACTCCTTTTTTAATTACTTTTTTCCTCCTTCTAGCCGGCTGTAAAACCTCTACCAAAGTAGGAACGGTGGCTGTTGTGGATGCAAAGGCGCATCATGAGTTTTTTGACTCTATGCAGAAACAGGCCTTTCAATATGAAACATTTTCCGCACGTACGAATGTAGACCTGAATATCTCCGGTAAATCATTCAGTTCGCGGGTAGATATAAAAATGATATCCGACAGCGCTTTGCAGCTTTCGGTACAACCTCTTTTGGGAATTGAACTTTTCAGGGCTGAGTTTACCCTGGAAGGCCTTACAATAATCGACCGGATGAATAAACGTTATGTATCCGAAAGCTATGCAGCGTTAAAGGGCAAATTACCTGTTGCATTTAATTATTACAATTTACAGGCCTTATTTTCCAATCATATTTTTATACCCGGCGAACAAAATATACTCCAGCAGCAATATAATCGTTTTAAGTTAAAGCAAGAAGGTTCTACTGCCGAGATTCGGATAAAGGATGCTATGCAACTGCTTTATATCTTTATGGCGGACGGCGAAGAAAAGCTTCTTTCAACCTATGTAACAGACAAATCGGAACAATATGCCTTACAGTGGCTTTATGCTGATTTTCGTATGACAGACGGACAACCCTTCCCGATGTTGATGGATGTTCAATTGTTTGATAATGGCTCGTCCGCCGGACAAATGAAAATTTATTTTTCAAAAATCCAGACAAATGCTCCGGTGAAAATAGATACTTCTATTCCGGATAAGTATAAACGCGTAACTGTTGCGCAAATCGTTAAAGGTTTAACCGATAGCAAGATGTGAGTTTATGAGATATGCCTGGATTGTTATATTAAGCCTGTTTTCAATTGTAACCGTTTTAGGACAAAAATCAGCGAAAGTCCGGGAGTTGGAAAATCAACGAAAGGTTGCTCTTGCCGAAATTGAAATGACAAACCAATTACTAGCCGAAACGAAAAAGTCGGCGCAAAATTCCCTGACTCGTTTAAATCTTCTTTCCCAACAAATACTTCAGCGCAAAAAGATTATTAGTTTGTTAAACCAGGAAATAGCCTCCATCGATAAAGATATCACAGAACTGCGAAATGAATTAATCGCCTTACAAGATAAATTAGGCAATAAACGGGTAAATTATGGAAAATCGGTACAAAATATCCAACGCAGGAATACGTCTCAAGATAAATTGTTGTTTATCCTTTCTGCCGATAATTTCTCACAGTCGTTACGCCGCATGCGTTACTTGCGCGAATATGCAGATTGGCAGAAACAACAGGCCCTTGAAATTATTGAAAAACAACGGGAGGTAGGAGAGAAACGCGAAGAGTTAGGGAAAACAAGAGCGGAAAAACAAACCTTATTAAAAAACCGCGAAAAAGAGAACCTTAATCTGCAAACAGAAGAAACCACACAGCGTAAGGAGGTAGAAGAATTAAATAAAAGGCAAAAACAATTACAGGCTGATCTAAAAAAGAAACAACGGCAAGCGAATGCATTGAGCCGCCAGATAGAAAAGCAAATTGCAGAAGAAATTGCGCGTGCGGAAGCCGAAGCGCGCGCCGCTCGTGAACGGGAACAAAGTGAACGGGAAAAGGCATTGGCCTCAGGAAAAAAGGCGCCCGAACCCAAAGAAGATATACGCCAGGCTGCTACTAAAGGTGGTTATGCTATGAATAAAGAGGAGAGAAAGCTTTCTGATGATTTTGTGAAAAATAAAGGGCGTTTGCCTTATCCTGTTACCGGGCAATATACGGTGGTAAGCTTTTTTGGCGTACAAAAGCATCCTGAATTAAAATACGTTGAGACCGAAAATAACGGGATTGATATACAAACAACGTCCGGTTCGGAAGCTCGCTCTATATTTAATGGAGTGGTTACGGCAGTGTTCGCTGTTGCCGGTTATAATAATTCGGTCATTGTTCGTCATGGAAACTATTTAACCGTCTATTCCAACCTGATAGAAGTCTATGTAAAGAAAGACGAAAAGGTGGCTACCAATCAGCCTCTCGGCAAAATATATACGGATGTAGAAAACGGTAATACGACGATCCTCCATTTCGAACTACGAAAAGAACGGACTAAACAAAACCCGTTATCTTGGCTGTCGAGGTAATAATTTACGGATATATTTCCAATCTTCCCGGTTGGGTAAGAAGTTGCGTAAGGGACTGTTCGTTTGTCTAACAAATATGGTTAGAGAAAATAGCAACATTGCCGTAAACGCAATACTTGTACTGATAACCGAACCGATAACTCCATATTGTGGAATAAGCAAATAACCTACTATTAACAAGGTAAGCAATCCTACACACGAACCGGCCGTGCTGTATTTTATCTTACCGCTGCCAATAAAATAGTGGCTCAATATGGTGTTACAACCTAAAGCAATAATACCTAAAGATAAGGCTGCTATAACATTTCGTATACCTTTAAATTCTTCACTGAACAAATAATCGATATAAATCCATTCGGGAATCAGCAGGATACATAACATAACAAACGTAATGGCTAAGAAGGTGAACTTAAATAGCTGAAGCGTAATTTTCGTTTGTTCGGCGATATTGTCTGTTTTGGCAATTCGATTGTACTCAATATAAGCTATACTACGGCTGATATTCCAAACGCTTTCCGATATTTTTGTCCCAACATCTAATAATCCTACACTTCCAAGCCCGCCGAATCGTTGAACAAAGAAATAATTAAGCCGGGCCGTACAGGTCTCTGCAATGTTATCAGCACTTCCCCAGAGGCCATATACAAACATTTCTTTTAAAATGGAAGGCCATTTCTTTGGGGATGAAAGATTTTGATTTGTGTTTTTCTTTACTAGATACGGAATGAGTATAAGCAGGCTTATCAGGAGGGCGATTGCATTTGTAAGGTATAATCCATCGATATAAGCGCTTACGTCTTTTCGTTCTGTTATATAATAAAAATAGAGCAGTATAAAAAACAACAGCCCTCCCTGTAGCATATTGGCAAGATTAAAACCTTTGATATTATCTTTCCCCAACAGAAAGCGGGAATTGGCAATAACTAACGAATAAAGCACGGTCAGCATATAGATATCCGTCTGATATCCATTGGGTAATAGTTTTAGCAGAGACATGATCCCACACCCTATTCCCGTCCCGATAAATACCCACATATATGCAATAGGAAAAATCGTACGGATAGCATATTTATTGATGAAATAAACAATTGTGCTTCCTCCAAATATTCCGTTCACCATAACGATTATATTGATGGATGCCCAAATGAGCCCAATCAGTCCCATGCCTTCAAGCCCCAGCACTTTTGCATTTATAAAAATGAGCATCAGATTCAAGAAGGCAATAAGGTAACGCGAGCCAATGGTGCCCAGTATATCTTTTAACATACAGACGAATCGTTAATCACTAAATTGTCTAACAGGCGGATATAGGTATCAATGGCTTCCCGTATTTCTGTTAGTTTAATAAATTCGTCGGCGCTATGTGAACGGGAAGAATGTCCGGGGCCAATCTTAACAGAAGGGAAATGCATCAACGCCTGGTCGCTGAGCGTCGGAGAACCAAATGGCTCTTTACCCAGCAGAATGGCTCTTTGTACAAAGGGGTGTTGTAAGTCGGTCTGTGTTGAGTTCAGTCGGAAACTGCGTGCTTTTATTTCACATTGTACCTGTTCACGGATAAGCTTAAAGAGCGTTTCGTTGGAATAAAATTCATTACTCCGTATGTCTACGGTAAACTCGCAACGGTCGGGTATAACATTATGTTGGGTTCCTCCATGAATAAGAGTCACGCTCATTTTTACCGGACCAAGAAAGTCACTCTTACGGGGGAACTGACAGGTGTTAAACCATTCGATATCTTTCAGGGCTAATGCAATAGCATTCACTCCTTCATCACGGGCTGCATGTCCGGCTTTTCCAATAGCTGTGCAATCAAGCACCATTAATCCTTTTTCGGCTACGGCAGGCTGCATATTCGTCGGTTCGCCTACAATCGCAAATGATATGGGGGGAAGTTCCTGCAAGGCGCTTTCAATACCGTTTTTCCCGGATATTTCTTCTTCGCAGGAAGCAAGAAACAGCAGGTTATAAGGTTGCTCCTTCTGTGAAAGCGTCCGGTATGCGTTATATAATGAAACAACGCTTGCTCCCGCATCATTGCTCCCTAATCCATATAATCGTTCTCCATCGTCTTCCGGGGTAAACGGATTTTTTGTCCAGCCTTCTACGGGCTTAACCGTATCTATATGAGAATTTAGTAATAAAGTAGGTTTGTGGATATCGAAATCCGGAGCGATTACCCACAGATTATTGCCTTTGCGATAAACAGGATGCCCATCCTGTTGCCAAACCTCTTGCAGGTAATCGGCCACCTCCTTTTCATCCTTGCTGAATGACGGCCGGGAGATCAGTCCTTTTAATATGTCGATAGCTTCATAAAACATGATAATTAACCATTAGCCGTTAATCGTTTACTTACGATTTGCCTGTCTTTTTCCAACTGTGTCTTTAGTTCTTCTAAAGTATTAAAACGAATATTACCTCTGATAAAGTATATAAATGATACTGTTATTTCATTATTATATATATCACCGGAGAAATCCAGGATATTTACTTCTAAGGTGATATTATCGCCATTATTTAATGTAGGGCGGTTTCCGATATAGAGCATTCCTTTATATCGTTTATCCTGAAGTTGTACCCAGACAGCATAGACGCCTATACCGGGCAATATTTTGAAAGGTTCGTCTACCCGGATGTTGGCGGTAGGAAAGCCTAACACCCTCCCTACTTTATGGCCGTTAATAATACTCCCTTTGATTTGATAAGGATACGTAAGCAGCTTTCCGGCTTCTTCTACCTTACCCTCCAATAATAATCTTCTGGCTTCAGATGAACTGACTGCTATTTCATTTTCAATAAAACGGGCTATTTCCAATACTTCCATACCACAGGCCGCTCCATATCCGGCATACTCCTGAAAACCATCCGTGCGACCGCGCCCAAAACGGTGGTCATAACCTATTAATAATGTTTTAACATGTAGCTTTTGAAATAAAACAGCGTGGATAAATTCTTTAGCCGGATAGTTCGCCAGCTCCGGGGTGAAAGGGAGAACGATGCAATAGTCAACGCCTGTTGTTTCGAGATGAGCTAACTTTTCTTCAAAAGAATTAAGCAGTTGAGGTTGGTAATCGCTCTGTAACACGTTACGGGGATGTTCGGAGAATGTGATAACGGCTGAAGGGAGGTTTCGTTCTTTGGCTATTTTAATCATGTTGTCAATTAAAAACCGATGTCCAAGATGTACTCCGTCAAAGAAACCAATGGTTGCTACTAATCCCTCAACTGTAACATCGTTTATACCTCTTATAATTTTCATGCGCTCACGCAAGTGTTAAATTTATTAGAATTTAATTCCGTTATATGTAATTTTACCTTAGCTAACATTTTTTATCTATGGAGATGTGTCATATTAACATAGATTATACGTAAAAGTATTGACTGTTACTTTTTTGCACATTATCTTTGCATTGTGGTTTTTTCATAATAGTATTAGATTTAAGGTTAACAAAGTTGGTTAGGGGATGTCGTGAGACAGCCCTTAATTTTTTTATATCTCATCAATCCAGATAACTTTATCTACTTTGATTTTGAATATTAACGTGGAATAGGGAGGAATCGTTTTAGCAGCGTCCCATACTGTTCCATAGGCCATTTCCTGCGGAATCCAAACTTCGCCTTCCTCTCCCTCGGTCATAAATTGTAATATTTCAATCCATCCTTTAATAACACCTGAAGAATAACCAGCTCCGGTAGTAGAGTTATAATTGGAAACGGCGGAGCTTATCGCAACATTGAATGGCACATAGGTCGTAGAATCTCTTTTATCGAATACGATTCCATCGATAAAGGAACCTTCATAGTAAACATCCACCCGGCTGTTATAGTAAATCCGTTTTTCATTTCCCGGCGTGATTTGTTTATAATACAGAACTCCGGAACCACTTAACGATGAATAGCTGGTAAATGTAGCATCGAACGCTTTATCTAAGAAAGCTTGTTCGTTTTGCTTTTTCCACACTTCATCTACTTCCTCGTCATCATCATCTTTTCCACAAGAAGGGAGGGCGACAACGAGGCACATCATCATAAATAAATATACATACTTTTTCATTCGATTAATCTGTTATCTTTTTTAATAGATTCTTCATACTCACCTTTTCGGCGATTATATCGTTTAGTTTGTCAATACGAACCCGTTCCTGTTCCATGGTATCCCGGAAACGGATCGTCACACAGTTGTCATTTAATGTATCATGGTCTACAGTAATACAGTAAGGCGTACCAATTGCATCCTGACGGCGATACCGTTTCCCGATGGAATCTTTTTCATCATATTGGCAACGGAAGTCGAACCGCAACATCTGAATAATTTCTTCGGCTTTCTCAGGTAAGCCGTCTTTCTTTACCAGCGGAAGAACCGCCAATTTGACGGGCGCTAATGCCGGAGGCAATTTTAATACCACACGGCTTTCCCCATTGTCTAATGTTTCTTCGCAATAGGAACCGGATATAATACTGAGGAATACACGGTCTACGCCAATAGAAGTCTCTATCACATAAGGAGTGTAACTTTTATTCAGTTCAGGATCGAAATACTGAATTTTCTTGCCCGAATACTGTTCATGCTGACTAAGGTCGAAATCCGTACGGCTATGGATACCTTCCACTTCTTTAAAGCCAAATGGCATTTCAAATTCAATATCGGTAGCGGCATTTGCATAATGCGCCAGCTTATCATGGTCGTGATAACGATATTTCCAGTCGCCTAATCCCATGGATCTATGCCATTTCATCCGGGTTTCCTTCCACTGGTTGAACCATTCCATCTCTTCTCCCGGACGAATGAAAAATTGCATTTCCATTTGTTCAAACTCTCTCATACGGAAGATAAACTGACGGGCGACAATTTCATTCCGGAAGGCTTTCCCTATCTGTGCAATACCGAAAGGAACTTTCATGCGTCCTGTTTTCTGCACATTGAGAAAATTTACAAATATACCCTGTGCCGTTTCCGGACGAAGATACACTTTCATCGCACCTTCGGCAGTAGAGCCCATATCGGTAGAGAACATCAGATTGAACTGACGCACTTCCGTCCAGTTACGGCTTCCGGATATCGGACAAACAATCTCCGCATCGATGATTATCTGGCGTAGTTCTTCCAGGTCGGAATCATTCAGCGCTTTTGCAAAACGAGCATGCGTCTCATCCCGTTTTTGTTGATACTCAAGTACACGTGGATTGGTACTGCGGAATTGCATTTCGTCGAAAGCATCTCCGAACCGTTTGGCCGCTTTGGCTACTTCTTTATCTGTCTTTTCGTCAATCTTGGCCAGATAATCTTCGATTAAGACGTCTGCCCGGTAACGTTTCTTTGAATCTTTATTATCAATCAACGGGTCGTTGAATGCATCCACGTGCCCGGAAGCTTTCCATATCGTAGGATGCATAAAAATGGCGGAATCGATACCTACTACGTTTTCATGGAGCAGAGTCATGCTGTCCCACCAATATTTTTTTATGTTGTTTTTCAGTTCCACACCGTATTGACCGTAGTCATACACTGCGCCTAATCCATCGTAAATTTCCGACGACGGGAATACAAAACCATACTCTTTACAGTGCGAAACAATTTTCTTAAAAACATCTTCTTGTGCCATAATTACATAGTATATTTACTTTTCAACCTTAAAGGTTGCAAAGTAAATGATTTTTTGTCAAAGTTTTAAGCGTTCGCTTAATTGTTTTACCCCTTCCGACGCCCCGGCTTTGATGAAATGAATATCATTCCTGTGTGTATTTACTTCTTTCGGGTCGATCAGATAAACCGGTTGTCCTCTCCGGGCGTAATTAAGTAGTCCCGCAGCAGGGTATACATTGAGCGAAGTACCGATAATTACTAAAATATCGGATTGTTCCACAAGCTGAATAGCCGGTTCTATCATGGGAACTGCTTCTCCGAACCAAACGATAAACGGGCGAAGCTGATTGCCGGCAGCATCCGTATCGCCCCAATGGATGTCGGGATTATCCGGCGGAATGTCATACGTTTTAGCTACATTATTCACCGGGCAAGCTTTCATCAACTCACCATGCAGATGAAGAACTTTTGTGCTTCCTGCCCGCTCATGCAAATCGTCTACATTTTGTGTGATGATGTCTACATCAAAATCTTTTTCCAGGGCTGCTAATCCATAATGCCCTTCATTAGGCTTACATTCCAACAATTGCCGTCTTCGTTGATTATAGAAATCAAGGACAACTTCCGGCATTCGCTCAAAAGCTTCGGGCGTAGCCACATCTTCTACCCTGTATTTCTCCCACAGGCCATCGGAATCCCTGAAAGTAGAAATGCCGCTTTCCGCGCTCATCCCCGCACCGCTAAGTACGACTAACTTTTTCATATATAAAATTATACCAAACAGTTTCTACAAAACTAACGCATTTTTTTGAACGTTTGCACCGGAATATTGAAATCTTTTGTAATTTAACACCCGATTTGTATAAAATGTTATCGCCGGGAAAGAAAGATATATTAATCGGATTTATCGTATCCATACTTCTTAGCCTCTTTGTAAATTTTACGCTGTTGATGCGTACCTATGAAAGGCTTATGAGAAGCCATGAGCAAACATTCCTCGTCTCGCACTTCGAGGGGTTTTATCTTTATTTTTCCTTAGTATGGTTCTTTTTGTTCGCTTTGATTCTGTTCATACTAACTGTGCAGCTATATAAATTAGGCGACCGGTTATTCAAGAAAAACGAATTCAACTCTACCTTATTAGTTATTGCCGCCAGTATGCTCGTCGCTTTTGCATTAATTCAATTCTATCCGTTAACCCTACATACTCTATCCGAAGATATTTTACAGATAGAAAAACCTAATTTCCCTTTTGAAAGGCCAAACTTATCCTATGAAAGGCCTGATGAAGCGCCCGATGCACCGATGCATTTCTTTTGGCCGATAGACCCTCGCCCCTTCCCTCGCCCTTTAGTTACGGAACATTTATTTGTGCTGATAACGGTTATCCTTACCGTTATCCTGATCAGGCTTATCGGTAGCAGGCAACAAATCGCTCTGGAATTTGAAAAATTGAAAACAGAAAAATGGCAAACATCTTATAATGCGTTGATGGGACAAATCAATCCGCATTTTTTCTTTAATTCACTCAATGGCCTGAATTCACTCATACGAAGTGGTGAACAGGAACAAACATTAACCTATCTGGATGAATTGTCGAGTGTATTCCGGTATATTCTCCAAAGCAATAAAAAGGAATTGGTTACTCTTGCCGAAGAACTACAGTTTGTTAAAGCCTATACTCACCTGTTAAGTGTGCGGTACGAAGGCAAGCTTTTCTTTTCAATCCAGGCCAATTCATCCCATATGTTATGGTATCTACCTATACTAAGCGTACTTCCTTTGATTGAGAATGCCGTCAAACACAACGTCATAAGTAAGCAATATCCCTTGCAGGTAGACATCTATACAACAGAAGAAAACCTACTGGTCGTTTCCAACGCTATCCAGCTTAAAACGGAAGAAAACAACGGGAGCAGTATTGGCCTGAAAAACCTATGGGGGCGTTACCGCATGCTTACAGGGAAAGATATCGTAATTTCCAATCGTAAAGGATATTTCAACGTTTCACTTCCGTTATTAAATAAACCCATTAAACAATGAAGGCTGTTATTATAGAAGACGAAACTACGGCTGTAAACAGCTTAAAAGCCATACTTGCCCAAAATAACGTATCTCCTATTAACGTTATTGCAGAGCTGGAAAGTATTGAAGAGAGTGTTGAATATTTCAAAAACATGCCACAGCCCGACATTATTTTCATGGATATTCATCTGGCAGACGGCTTGGCATTTAAACTATTCGAGCAGGTTGAAATCGGTTCACCGGTTGTTTTTACAACAGCCTACGATGAATATGCTTTACAAGCCTTCCAGGTGAGCAGTATCGATTACCTGCTAAAGCCCGTTACGCAGGCTTCATTGGAAAGAGCGCTGAATAAATTATATCTTTTCAGTCCCGAAGAGCGTTCGGCGCATATTCTTCATACAAATAATGCCATACAGAACAGGCATACAATAAAAAGCCTGTTAATTATGCTGGCTGATAAATTTTATCCGCTGGCAGTAGAAGATATCTTATTTTTTTATACGTCCAACGAGAAAGTAATGGCATACACCCACGACGGCAAACAACATCCTGTAGACCGTACATTAGACGCTTTACATGAGCAATTGGACGGGAATCTTTTTTTTCGGGCGAATCGTCAGTTTATTATCTCGCGGAAAGCGATAAAGGATGTAGGCTTGTGGTTTGGCAGCCGTTTGTCGGTCAACTTAACGATTGCTACTCCCGAACGAATTATTATCAGTAAAATTAAATCGCCGTTATTCAAGAAATGGATATTACGTGAAAACTAACGTATTATCTTTTCACCCTCTTTTATAGGCGATTCACCCTCTTATTTAAACCACTCACCGTACATTAACTTTTGTTTATCGAATATCCTTTTTCCTTTGTTTCGGAGAATAACCCATAACACGGATAAAGTATGTTGAAATGTATCACATTCGATGGCGATGCCACCTCATTAGACTCTCTAATGAGTTATTTTGAGAAGTTAGATAAGGCATTAGAAGAAGTTCATGAAGTTTTACATAAAAAACAAATTGAACAATTTTTGTTTATAAAAGAAGGTAGTAAGATTATCCGCCTCCATCCCGAAGATATTCTTTTTCTGGAAGGTTACGGAGATTATGTTAAGATACATCGTACAAACGGCAAGCCGCTTCTATCGCAGGTAAGCCTTAAACGATTTGAAAGTTGTTTGACCGGACAACCTTTTTGTCGCGTGCACCGTTCCTATATCGTTGCTATTGCACATATAAACTATATCGAACATAAACGGATCCGTATTGGAAATGAATTGATACCCATCAGCGATTCCTACCTGCCTTTGCTTATGAATCAGGTATCGAATTTATAGCTTTGCTTTGTAAAAATGTTCGCTCAAGGTATAAGAAATGGTGAAACCTATCATATTTCTCCGTAAAGCATTTCCTTGCATTTGTAACCTGTCGTAAAAGAAAGCAGCGTTGACTTGTCCGTTTTGCACGGGTAATCCTATTCCTATGCCTACTCTCCATATGAGTCCGCTTTTCCCACTTATATCATAATTAGAAGTAGACGTAGTAATTCCTGCTTTATAGATAATCCGTTTCCAATACCCTTCAGACGGATAAGTAGTTGGTAAATAAGATACGCCGGTTCGTAATTCGTGCGTATCTGCGAATTTAATACGGCTATCACCTGATGTAAGTACATGATATTCACGCAAGGTATAATCTAATGCATAAGTCCATTGCTTATACTGTAATGCTCCGCCTATACCTATAAATTGAGGTAAATATTGATTTATCTTTTTTTTGTTTATCTCTGTTTCCGATGAACCGGTGATTAGCGTCAGGGCATTTTCTATCTTTAACCGTTGCTTGTATCCATAAACGGCGCCGAGCGTTACTTGCATCTGCCTGCTTAACCTTCGTTGATGTTGCAGACCGAAATCTGCATAAAAAGACTGAGTGTGCATTTTTTGCTTAACAGACATCACGTCCTGCGTTTCCGTCTGCGACAAGTTCCCGAAGATATAATTCAGGTTTATTCCTATGGAAAAATGACCGGGTAGCAGAATGGCATGGGTAAGGCCGGCTTTAGACAATCCACCGTCGCCTTCAAATAAACTATTTACCTCAGAAGCAGAAGTACCTTCCAACGGTTGAGTACTTTTAAAATAATACCCCACCGAACTATAAGGAGTGATACCTACTGCCGCATACCAACAAGGTATAATGCGTCCTCCCAGGGTTATGGCGGAAACATTCCCGGTAAAAGCATCGTTTGAATTTCCACCTGATTTATAGTGCTCTTTTTTCAAGAATACCGAAACCTCGGCCAATAACCGGCAAGTATCCACTCCTGTAAGCCCGGCCGGATTGCCCGTATTAATAAGTAACGGATTACGCATGCCGTAAGCAACTCCTCCCATGGCAACATTCTGCCCGTACAAACCACTCGCCATTTCACCCAGTCCGAACATGGAATAAGGGGAAGAAGTCATTACGTTTTGTGCAAACACCTTCGGGATAAACAGGAGGGACAAAAGAATGTATTTAATAACTCTCATAAATTGCATAGGTTAATTGAAGGATAATGGGGGTACGCCCCTTCTGGTCGCTGATGGTAAGATTTTTCAATGTTCCCGTATAATCAGTGGCGTTATATACTAATTGGAGATTATGTTTGTATTTTCCGGAGGCACCTAATTCCTGCTGCATAAAATCAGTCACATCAAAATAATAGTAGGTGTTTTCGTCGAATGTATCATCTTTCATCAAGACACCTACCTGCACTTCCTCTCCCAGATAATCTTTCACAGCATCTGTAATCACATTGTTCTCATCAGCGATATATAGGTAAATACTGTCAGGAAGGGTGTTATAAGCGGAATACGAACCGGGTTCGGGATAAATTTTCAGATAGGCCTGTTCTATCTCCACATATTCTCCCTGCTCTCTGAAGTTATTCAGGTAAGGAAATTCCAGGCGCACGTACCAACCTGTTCCACACATCAAAACACCCCGGTTTCCTAATGAATCGGAAGGTATTTCTAGTTGCCGAGAAGGATAATTCTCCATTAATGTACCTGTACGGTTGTGAACGATCTGATTAAACTGGGTTTCGGTTTTTGCTTTAAAGAGTAATTCCTTGTTGTTTTCCAATTCGTCGGTTATATGGTACCGTAATGAAATGGCTGTAGCCGTATCGGCAACAGAAAAAGCAATTAAGGCCTGATTGGATTCACCTTCAGGAATAAGAACAATTCCTTTAAAATAATCTTCAAAACGGTCGTTCGAAACGGCCTGGTCGCCTGTATGGAACTTTGTCAACAGATCATGCCCTAATGCATCGGAGAGGCGGATTTCAAGTAAATCCGGGTTTCTTGGTTTCGGTTTGAATGTGTAGGTCGCCAAAGGTTCCTCTTCATACATTACACTGCTTTTATTATACAAATAACCATTGTCATTCAGACTGATTTTTTCTGTAAGTTGGTGTATCCCGATGGTAAGTGGCATCGTGGTATCTCCCACAAAATATCCGTTAGGAGAAAGTAACAATACAAGCGAGTCTAATACAACCGTTTCATCGGCTTCCGTATTATAAGAAGGTCTTTGATAGGGTATGAAAGCGGAAGAAAGCATTTTCCCCCAAAGCGGA
The DNA here is from genome assembly GCA_031264865.1 of Tannerellaceae bacterium. Taxonomy (GTDB): domain Bacteria; phylum Bacteroidota; class Bacteroidia; order Bacteroidales; family Tannerellaceae; genus DFXE01. Next base: position 16,466 of record JAISDJ010000294.1, read on the forward strand.
TGAATGTATTCACCTGCCAAAGCAATCCCTTTTCCTGATGTTTCCAACGAATCGATCAATACCGAGGTAACCCACACCGTACTTGTATCAACCTGTACATTCCTGAACGAAGAGGACACAAGCCTTTCTCCATACGTACCGTTTTCATCATAACACGAAGTAACTGCAACCAACAAAACCAGATAAAGAACAAAACAGGGTTTATACATGATATTTTGCCATTTGATCGTTATAAAAATGCAAAGAAGCCTTTTTTACTTTCTTCATGCAACTCTATACTGTCAAACACATTTTTCAGTCTGCTAACGGTAGGTTTGTTTCTTTAAAATCATACAGACGCGCTTCACCGGACAAAAGGGCCTGTTCATCGATTTTTTTTGCCTGATACGAAAGCGCCTTGTTCCTTTGCGGCAATAAAAAAACAGTATATGACAGCACAAAAAAGATTCCTGTTCTTTCTGATAATCCTTTTCCCCTTACTGATAAGCTCATGTGGTGACGACGACGATGAGGAAGATTTAATAGGCAAATGGTACCGCGTATCGGATTTTGACGGACTGGCTCGCGGCGATGCTTCTTCCTTTACCATTGGAAACAAAGGGTATTTAGTATGCGGGTACGACGCAAAAAAACGATTATCCGACTTATGGGAATATGATATGGATATGGACTTCTGGACACAAAAAGCCGGCTTCCCCGGAGCTCCCCGCAACTCGGCTGTCGCCTTTGCTATTAACGGTAAGGGATATCTGGGAACCGGATTTGACGGAGTGGATTATTTGAACGATTTCTGGGAGTATAATCCTTCGTCTGACACCTGGGAACAGAAATCCGATTTTCCCGGTTCGGCACGCTATGGAGCTGTAGCCTTCGGATTAGACGGTAAAGGGTATATCGGATGCGGTAACGACGGCAATTATCTGAAAGACTTTTATGCCTTCAGCCCCTCAAGCAACAGTTGGGAACAAATTGTAAGTATAGGCGGAAGCAAACGCCAGGGAGCTACCGCCTTTGTAATAGACAATATGGCTTATATCTGTTGCGGACAAAACAATGGCGATTACATTTCCGATTTCTGGAAATACGACCCTTCCACCGGATTATGGACACAACTGCGAGATATATCTAACACCTCCTCCAATGATGATTATGACGACGATTATAATATCGTACGGACAAATGCTGTCTCTTTCATCATAGACGGAACAGCCTACATCACTTGCGGAGAAAACAATGTAAGCCTGCGCAGTGATACCTGGAAATATTCTCCTGCAACGGATCTTTGGGAAAATGTATCTAAGTTTAAAGGAACAGCCCGTACGGTGGCTGTCTCTTTCTCCAACGGAGAGAGAGGTTTTGTGGTATCGGGTAAAAGCGGCACCTACCGGTTTGATGACATTTGGGAACTCCACCCATACGAGTATGATGACGACGAATATTAAAGGTAGAAAGGCCCTCACAGGCCTGTTGTAGCTACTGATACTACTTTTATTTATTTCCTGTGCCGGAGGTTTGGGGCCTCCGCACAATTGGCTAAAGTAATCAAAGTAGTTAAAGTAGTCAAGCAGTTTAGTAGACAAAACAAAAACTACTTTGACTACTTGATTACTTGAAATCACTTTCCGAACCCGCTCTTCTCTCAGTCGTTCGGGCAGGCTGTGTTTCAAAAAACAAGTCGATCTCTTGGGGAAGAGGTCAGGACGTTTTTGGAAAAACATCCTGACCTTTTTCCAGAAACATCTAAATCTCTTCTTGGTGTTAACATATTGTAAAGCGAGACTCCATACCGATTATAGCTTGGCATTCCTCTCCTGTAGTATTATTTTTGATATGGTTGCCTTAAAAAAAGAATAAATAAATATCTTTTATATTAGTAAAAACATTACTTTTGTGCCTCATAAATAGGTGAAAAAGAAAAGGAATGGACAAAGTAAGTTATGCATTGGGATTAAGTATAGGGAATAATTTTCAGAACTCAGGCATGAAAAATATCCAAGTAGAAGACTTTATTAAAGGCATGACGGATGTCTTAGGCGATAAAGAACCGGATATTAGCTATGAAGAAGCAAAACAGGTTATCAATGATTATTTTGTAAAACTTCAGAAAGAAAAACCGGAACTGAATAAGAAAGCCGGAGAAGAATTTCTGCATATCAATAAAAATAAAGCAGGTGTGACAGAACTGCCGAGCGGCCTACAGTATGAAGTGCTGAAGAAAGGATCAGGAGCGAAACCGAAGGCTTCCGATAAAGTAAAATGCCATTATCACGGAACGTTGATTAACGGAACCGTATTTGACAGTTCCGTGCAGCGAGGCGAACCTGCCGTGTTTGGTGTTTCGCAGGTGATACCCGGTTGGGTAGAAGCTTTACAAATGATGGAAACGGGATCTAAGTGGAGACTGTTCATCCCATCGAACCTGGCATATGGCGAAAGGGGAACCGGAGAGAGTATTGAGCCTAACAGCACATTGATTTTCGATGTGGAATTATTGGATATTGTAAAATAATTAATTGAATAAAAGAACAATGAAAAGAATTAGTGTATTTGTTGCTGCTGCTATTGTAGCAGTTGGTGTTTCTGCGACATCTTGTGATTCTAAAAAAAGTGTAAACCTGAAGACAGCGACAGATAGCGTCAGCTATGCATTGGGTTTGGCGAATGGCGAAGGATTCGGCGCCAATCTGAAAACGTTTCCGGGGAAACCGGTTGATGTCGACTTGTTATTGGCCGGAATGGAACAAGGTATGAAGAGCGATACCGGTAGTTATAAAATGACAATTGCCGAAGCTCAGAGCTTTATACAGTCTTATTTTACGCGCATACAAGCAGAGGAATTAGATAATATTAAAGCTGAAGGAGAAAAGTTCCTTGAAAGCAATAAAACGAAAGCCGGTGTTATTACTACCGAAAGCGGTTTGCAATATCAGGTAATCACCGAAGGTGACGGCGCAAAGCCAACAGCTGAAGACCGCGTAAAAGTTCATTATACCGGAACATTACTTGACGGAACACAATTTGATAGTTCGTACGATCGTGGCGAACCTGCTGAATTTGCTTTGAACGGCGTTATCCCTGGCTGGACGGAAGGTATTCAAATTATGCCGGTAGGTTCGAAATATATTTTCTGGATTCCGTCCGACCTTGCTTATGGCGACAGAGGAGCCGGACAGAATATTAAACCGGGTAGTACATTGAAATTTGAAGTAGAACTGCTGGATATCGTTAAGTAAGCGACAAACTTGCAAAAAGCTATATAAAGTGAGGAAAGCATGTTAAAAAGCATGCATTTCCTCACTTTTATTATTTATTATCGACTTTTTTCTTTCAATATGATACGTAATTCAAAATTAATGCATACTTTTGATAACTTAATAAATATGATATAAACAATACTATTGCAACAATGGAAAAAATAGACAAATTAGACAGACAGATTTTGAATATTATCTCTAAAAATGCACGTATTCCTTTCAAAGATGTTGCTGAAGAGTGCGGCGTATCACGCGCGGCGATTCATCAACGGGTTCAACGGATGATTGATATGAATGTAATTACCGGATCGGGATATCAGATCAATCCGAAAAGTCTGGGATTCAATACCTGCACCTATATCGGAGTGAAATTGGAAAGAGGTTCTATGTATAAAGATGTTGTGCCTGAATTTGAGAAAATTCCGGAAGTAGTGGAATGTCATTTTACAACAGGCCCTTATACGATGCTGATTAAATTGTATGCTACGGATAATGAACATTTAATGGAATTGCTAAATTCACGTATTCAGGAAATACCGGGTGTTACAGCTACTGAAACATTGATTTCATTGCGTCAGAGTGTAAAACGTGAAATCCCTATTTTCGATTCAATGGAATAACATATAAATATGTTGTATATACGCCTATGTTTGTTGTTTGTTTGTTTTGTTCTTTCTTTTGAAACACTTTGCGGGGAAAGCTATGGTTTTCGTGTTTATTTAAAAGATAAAGGAAATTCAGGCTATACCGTTGACCAACCGGAATCCTTTTTATCCAACGCCGCTATTGACAGGCGTTTGAAGGAAGGGAAATTTGTTGATGAGTCAGACCTCCCTATTTCATCTTCCTATATAGAGATAGTAGCTTCTACAGGCGGCGAACCGGTTGTGCAAAGCCGTTGGTTCTCAACAATTGTTGTCATGACGGAAGATAGTGCTATTGTAGAACAATTACAGAAGTTGCCTATCGTTGATTCTGTAAAATGGGTATGGAAAGGCAAAAGAAGCCTCGCGACGGAAGATGTACGTGATACATCTCGCCTATACCCCTCGGAAGACGTTTTAAAATCACGATACGGATATGCTGAGAAGCAAATAAAAATGCTCAACGGCATTAAACTGCATAAAGAAGGATATCGGGGTAAAGGCATGCAGGTGGCCGTTATTGATGCCGGCTTTATGAATGTAGACAGGATGTCTGTATTCACATCAGTGGATATTATAGGCACTCGTAATATAGTGGCTCCGGAAGAAAGTGTTTATAATGATGAGGCGCATGGGACCAAAGTTTTTTCGTGTCTTGCCGCAAATACGCCGGGGATTATGGTGGGTACGGCTCCGGAAGCTTCTTATTGGTTGATAAAAAGTGAAGACGGACGTTCTGAATATCCTATTGAAGAAGACTATTGGACTGCCGCAGTAGAATTTGCAGATAGCGTGGGTGTAAAAGTGATTTCTTCGTCGTTAGGCTACTTTACGTTTGACGATGAAGCGTTAAATTACAATCAGTCACTACTCGGCGGCAGAACAGCGTTTATTACCCGTGCGGCGGAAATGGCGGCGGAAAAAGGAATCCTGTTATTTATCAGCGCCGGAAATGAAGGATACGGGAATTGGGGGAAAATAACGTTCCCTTCTGATGCGGAAAACGTATTTACCATAGGAGCTATTACAAGTGAAAAAGAGAAGAGTTCCTTTAGCTCTGTCGGATTTATGACTGATGGACGTGTCAAACCGGATGCGGTTGCCCTGGGAACCGGCGTAACCATTATGGATAGTAGCGGAAAGGTTCGTTTCGGTAATGGTACATCATTCGCAACACCCATATTGGCAGGTCTGGGAATTTGCCTTTGGCAAGCGCTCCCGTGGCTTAGTAATAAAGAAGTAATCGGATTGATGCAACGTGTATCATCTCAATATAAACAGCCTGATATTGAAATGGGATACGGTATCCCTGATATGTATAAAGCATTAAATACAGAAAGGCGAAATGTTAGGAACGAATAACAATCCTGTAAATAAAGAAGAAATCTCCCTGTTTGAACTTAACGGACGGATAAAAGAAAAAATAAATCAATCTTTTGCCGATGCCTATTGGGTAAGAGCAGAAATGAGCGACGTGCGCGCGAATGTTTCCGGGCATTGTTATCTGGAATTTATAGAAAAAAGCGCTGCCGGACAAACGATTGCCAAAGCACGGGGCGCTATCTGGGCTAAAACATTCCGGATAATTAATCCGTATTTTGAACAGGAAACCGGCCAACCATTTGCCTCCGGACTGAAAGTTTTAGTGAAAGTTACCGTTGAGTTCCATGAACTTTACGGATATAGTCTCAATGTATGCGACATTGACCCGGCTTATACGGTAGGCGATATGCTTCGCAGGCGTATGGAAATCATCCGCCGGCTACAACAAGAAGGCGTTTTTAATTTAAATAAAGAGCTGGAACTACCGGTTCTTCCTGCTCGTATTGCCGTGATTACTTCGCCGACAGCAGCAGGATATGAGGATTTTATCAACCAATTGAACGGAAATAAAAATGGTTATCCGTTTTATCTTAAATTATTTCCGGCCATTATGCAAGGAGAGAAAACGGAGGCTTCGGTTATTGCTTCGTTAGATCGGATTTATCAGCATATCGATTGTTTTGATGTCGTAGTTATTATACGTGGAGGAGGAGCTACCTCTGACTTAACCAGTTTTGACTCTTATTTATTGGCGGCGAATTGTGCACAATTCCCCCTTCCAATCATAACAGGAATCGGACATGAAAGAGATGATACCGTCCTTGACTTAGTTGCTCATACACGTATGAAGACACCCACGGCTGTTGCTGAGTTTCTTATAGGACAGATGGATCTGGCGGCGGGAGAAGTAAGCTTATTACAACAGGCGGTTGTATCATCTTCTTTAAACCGTATGGAACGTAGACGTTCGCAACTGCATATGTTAGTGGGTAAGTTGCCTGTAACCGTTACAAATTTAATCAACAAGCATAACACGCTATTGACGGATAGTAAGAACCGGTTGAAACAATCTGTTACAAAGAAAGTCATGGACGCCAATCAATACATGCAATTAACAGAGCAATATATAACAATGGTATCGCCCGAATATATAATGAAACGAGGATACAGTTTAACGCTTAAAGATGGAAAAATAATGAAACGGGTTACATCGTTTAAAACGGGCGATGAACTGTCTACCCGTTTTGTTGATGGTGAAATAAAAAGTAAGGTAATATGTCGGATAATAAAGAAACCTATAAGGAAGCCATAGAAAAGCTTCGTAAAATTGTAGCGGATATTGAAAATGGCGAATTGGATGTAGACATCCTTTCCGATAAGGTAAAAGAAGCTACTCGCCTGATAAAACTTTGTAAAGAAAAACTTTATAAAGTGGATGAGGAAGTAAAGAAAGTATTGGAAGAACTTGAATAATGAAACGATATGTGCTGATAGTAGCCGGCGGTAAAGGAATAAGGATGGGCAATGAATTGCCTAAACAGTTTATTCCTTTGAATGGGCGTCCTGTGTTAATGCATACATTGGAACGTTTTTACCGATGGGATATATCGGCAGAGATTATTTTGGTCTTACCCGAAACGCATCAACCTTATTGGAATATGTTATGCAAAGAGTTGAATTGCCGGATACCCCATAAACTTGCAAATGGCGGAGAAACCCGTTTTCATTCGGTGCAGAATGGATTATCATTGGTGAACGAGCCCGGATTGGTTGCCGTGCATGATGGCGTCCGCCCTTTTGTATCGGTGGAAGTGATAGAACATTGTTTTACAGAGGCGGAAAGAAGTGGTGCTGTTATTCCGGTTGTTCCCCTTGTAGATTCGATTCGGGAGAGATATGATGAATCGGGATTGTCTCGTCCGGCAGACAGAGGGCGTTTGGTAGCTGTACAAACACCTCAGGTATTTAACAGCGATTGGTTGTTTGAAGCGTACAGGCAAGCGTACAGACCTGATTTTACAGATGATGCTTCCGTAGTTGAGGCAAAAGGATATTCCGTTGCTTTAACGCCTGGTAATCAGGAGAACATCAAACTGACCACCCCTTTCGATTTATTGGTAGCTGAAGTATATCTCCGGAACCAAACCGAATAGCTTATGTTAGACCTCGATAAACGTTCAATAACTTACCTTACCGGAGTAGGCCCTAAAAAGGCAGAGGTATTGAAAACGGAGGCTAATATTTCTTCCTTTGAAGACTTGCTGAATTACTTTCCGTATAAATATATGGACAGAAGCCGTTTCTATAAAGTGGCTGAGGTAAACGGTAGTATGCCCTATATTCAGTTGAAAGGACGTATCTTATCATTTGAGACGGCGGGTGAAGGGCGTTCAAAAAGATTGATCGCTCGTTTTACCGACAATACGGGAGTTATTGAGTTGGTTTGGTTTCAAAGTATCAGTTATGTGAAAGAGAAATTCAGTATCGGTAAAGAATATATTGTATTTGGAAAACCAACGGAATTTGGACAGACCTGTAATATTGTCCATCCGGATATTGACTTGATAGAACAAGCCGGACAAGTAGCCGGTGGCTTAACGCCTTATTACAGCACAACAGAAAAGATGAAAAAATCTTTTCTCAATTCGCGCGCCATTCAAAACCTTCAATATGCTTTATTGAATCTATTAAAATGGGAACTCCCTGAAACACTTTCTTCCGATGTATTGGAAAAAACAAAACTTGTTTCCCGAACCGAAGCAATAAAGAATATCCATTTCCCCGAATCGGCAGATAAACTAAAGAAGGCGCAACTTCGTTTGAAGTTTGAAGAGCTTTTTTTCATCCAACTCAATATCTTACAGACGGCAAGTTATCGCAAACAAAAGCTGAAAGGATTGGTGTTTTCCACAGTAGGCGATGCCTTTAATACTTTTTACAAAGCATATCTTCCCTTTGAATTAACAGATGCACAAAAACGTGTGATGCGTGAAATACGTGCCGATATGGGAAGCGGGCGACAAATGAACCGTTTATTACAGGGGGACGTAGGAAGTGGCAAAACATTAGTGGCATTGCTGTCTATGCTATTAGCTATTGATAATAAATATCAGGCTTGCATGATGGCTCCAACCGAGATTCTTGCCAATCAACATTATGTAACGGTAATGAATTTTTTGGGTGACATGAATATCAGGGTAGCGCTTCTTACCGGATCGACAAAGAAAAAAGAACGGAACAAATTGTTACCGGCTATTGCTGCCGGTGAAATCGATCTTGTCATCGGAACACATGCTTTGATAGAAGATACGGTTCTCTTTTCATCACTCGGATTAGCGATTATCGACGAACAACATCGCTTCGGGGTAGAACAACGGGCCCAATTGTGGAAGAAAAACACAACGATTCCTCATGTATTGGTAATGACGGCTACTCCTATACCACGTACGTTGGCTATGACATTATATGGCGATTTGGATGTGTCTGTTATTGACCAGCTTCCTCCCGGAAGAAAACCGATCCTTACGCTCCATAGATATGATAATAAGAAGAAAGAACTTTATTCGTTTTTAAGAAAAGAGATCCGTTTGGGCCGTCAGGTTTATGTTGTTTATCCATTGATTGAAGGAAGCGAAAAGCTTGATTATAAAAATCTGGAAGACGGATTTGAAGTTTTCAAGGATGTTTTTTCCGAATATAATGTATGTATGGTACATGGACGAATGAAAGCGTCGGAAAAAGAGAAAGAGATGCAGAAGTTTATTTCCGGTGAAGCGCAGATATTAATGGCGACTACGGTTATAGAAGTGGGCGTAAATGTGCCGAATGCTTCCGTAATGGTTATTGAAAGCGCCGAACGTTTCGGTTTGTCTCAACTTCATCAGCTTCGGGGACGCGTAGGGAGAGGAGCCGAACAATCTTATTGTATACTCGTTTCATCCTATAAATTAAGTAATGAGACTCGTAAACGCCTTGAAATTATGGTTCAGACAACGAATGGTTTTGAAATAGCTGAAGCAGACCTTCGCTTACGTGGACATGGCGATTTAGAAGGAACCCGGCAAAGCGGAATGGGGATCGACTTGAAAATAGCCAACTTGGCATCCGACGGGCAAATCCTTCAATATGCCCGTGACGTGGCACAACAGATGTTGGACGAAGACCCTACCCTCTCTTTACCATTGCATCAATCGTTAAAAGAGCACATTCAAAATCTGTTTTCCCGAAAAATAAATTGGGGAATGATCAGCTAAAAGCTAATTTATTTAAAAAATAGATTGATTTTTTGGGTTCTTAGGTGATTTTTGTGATATTTGTCAGACATTGATAAAATGATAAAATGAATATACGATTATTACTTTTAACAAGCTTTACTACATTGCTTTTTTCAACAACTGTTGTGGGGCAAGATGATAACAAGAACGCAGATAGAACAAAATTAATGGATGAACGGGTTTTGGAATTAATGGCCGACCGTGTTATAAAAACAGATATTGCCACAGAGAAAATAGCCACATTGGAAGAAATATTCCTCGAAGAACAGGAAGATTTACTTTTTCCCGCTGATGAATTGTATGGTTCTAATTGGAATGATCGTTGGGTTGACCCTTTCAAAACAGACAATAGTAATGTTACTTTCCCTGATTCCTGCGAAATAGACTGCTCGTCTTTTATCATTCCGATTGATAGTGATTTGCGGGTAACTTCCATATACGGTCCTCGCAGGCGTCGTATGCACCGGGGTATCGATTTGAAAGTACAGGTAGGAGATACAATTCGCGCCGCTTTTTCAGGAAAAGTACGTATTCGTAATTTCGAACGTCGTGGATATGGGAATTACCTGGTCGTTCGCCATCCAAACGGGCTGGAAACAGTCTACGGACATTTATCCGGTTTTTTGGTGGATGTAAATGATATTGTTCGCGCAGGCGATCCGATTGCTTTAGGAGGTAATACGGGGCGTTCTACAGGTTCGCATTTACATTTTGAAACACGTTTCTTGGGGCAGGCTATAGACCCGGCTGAGATTATTGATTTTAAAAATGGAGTTCCGCATAAAGATTTATATGTTTTCCGTAATGTGAAAATCAATGGACGGAACAGTAATATCTATACATCCTCAACAAATCAATTGGCTTATCACCAAGTGAGATCAGGTGATACGCTTAGTTCAATAGCACGTAGATATGGAACTACCGTAGGCGAACTATGCCGTTTGAACGGGTTAAAATCAACCTCTATTTTACGTATCGGCCAATCGATTCGTTGTAGTGTAGCGAGTGGTGTGCAACCAACTGTTCCAAACAATGTAGTAACAACCGTTACTCAAAAGACGGTTACTCAAAAGGCAGATGGTACCCCAACATATCACCGTATCGAATCAGGCGACACACTAAGTAGCATAGCAAAGAAATATGGTACTACCGTAAGCCATCTTTGCGAATTGAATAATTTTACTAAAACGACCATATTGAAATTAGGGATATCCATCAGATGCTCTTAATGGTAAATATCACGATAGCCATTGTGATAACGATACATATTATTTCCACGATTAGTCAAACGCCTCCCTGCCCCAAAGGAGTTTTAGTTAAACAAAAGAAGCGCAGGACTCTGTTGCTTATTCGATTCAGAGGTACTGGCATACCCTATCCACTCAAATAAACAATTCGTCCCACGTCATATAGCGTGAGCTTCCTTGCTTGCATTTTAGGATGGGATGAAAAGTGCCAGTTTTCTGAATCCAAAATGTAGCATAAACGCCCCCATATTTTCTAATACAAAAACAAATATAAAATAAAATTGTCCAAATACAGAGCTAGAAGTCATCAAATAAGTGATAGAGAAAAGTTTCTAAGCCATTTGGTCCTGGGGTTTATAGAGGATTATCCACTCACTCATACAAGTACTTTTTTTAACTCTGCTAAAGGGTAAAAAAAAGTCTTCCCAATGATATAAAAAAGTCTTCCCAATGATTTGCTAAAGACATCGCAATGGTTTTCCAAAGGCATCGCGATGATTTGGTAAGGGCATCGCAATGATTTTTTTTCGAAGGAACACTCACTCTTTCGCCAACCCGTATTTTCAGGCTGAAAGGTCGTCCTTTCAGCCATACCCGTTTACACACAAGTAGTTACAAGCCGACTGAAAGCTGAAAGAAGAGGTAGAAAAAGTACTTGTATGGGGGAAGATAATCCTCCCCGGACCACAAAGTACACTTATCCTTAATCTCAAACAGTCTTATTTTATCGCATTCCGGGAACAAACATTGGTGCAAATCCCACATTGGATACATTCACCGGAGTTTATTTATTCGTATATTTGTAGAGATTTTATTTAATAATATTTATAAACTTAATCAATCTGTTTTCATGAAAACAAAAGTTCTATTAGCATTATTACTTTTAATATCTACTCTGATTAATTTTTCTTGTGTTTCTTCTTCCGGTGGGGGAGATGACCTTATTCTTAATTCGAAAGAAGGTGTTCATAAGATACAAATAACATTTACAGGGGATGGAGATGTATCGTTCATAGCTTCTTTTACTGGTGTTAGCGGGAAGACGCAGGCTAAGCTATACGACTTGAATGGGGATTATCAAGGAACTACTTATATTGCAAGAGGTGATGCGAAAAATACCACTAAAGTAATTTGTGAAACGAATAAAGATGCTACTATATTATCATCTACCCTTAATGTTACTTGCATAAAGGCTGGGAAGAAGGTAACATACACCATGACTGCATATATTGACGGCAAACAAGTTGATGAAATTACTAAGACAGTTAATTTTACCAATTCTGTCCAAACTGATGCAGCAACAATTTCAACATCAAATTCAATATAATTACTTAAACAACAACATGATAATTGCAATCGCCTATATGGTGAAAGGAAATTTTCAGAGTGGAAGGACGACGTTCCACCCTATTTCTCGCTTCTGTAAAAGCTTTGTGGCACTTGGTGGAAGGTGGAAGCAGTATACGTAAACCCCCTGAATGAGGCGATAAAACACAGGGTTTTGCAGGTGAGCCACGAAAACATACAATTACAGCATGCCGGGATTAATGCATGCTCTCTAAAGCTCTTGCCGGAGAGAATGATCTTTGTTTATTTTCGCACTACCTTTCCGACAAACTATACCCGGCGCGGTATGCTTTTGTGCATTGGGGACTACGTCGGGTATATATATACTTTAATCCCAAACAGTCTTATTTTATTGCATTCCGGGAACAAACCTTGGTGCAAATCCCACATTGGATACATTCACCGGAACGAACTCTTTTTCCTTGGGAAATATACCTCATCACGTCCACATCCATGGGACAATTCTTATTACATACGCCGCAGGAAATGCAATCGTTCTCCGTTGGTATGCGTTGTATCAAGGCAACCGTTGTCTGGCATTTCATAAACAAAGAAACAGGACAAGCTATTTTACAAAATGCACGTTTCTTCCGGAATTTGAATGCTAAAGAAATAGCTATTGCATAATATAGCAAGTTGCTCGCGGCAAACCAGATAAGCGAGCCGGGTTTGCCCGACACGAAAATGCTGCCAGTTTTGGATTCATTGATATGCATCTGAATCCAGTCATAACCCAGCCAAATAAAAACAAGAGGTAATAACAAACTAAAAGCTAAGGCAAGGTAACGGTAACGTGTTAAATGCGATGGGATTTTTTTATTCTCTTTGATAGGCAACCATTCCAACACGGCTGCTGTCCAACAAGCCCATCCACAAAAGCCCCGCCCCCAGATAAACGGTCCAAACACTTTCGCAATGCAAAAATGAACAAGGACCCTTATAATTAGTCCGGTTTGCAGGAACAGCAGAAAATAAAAAACAAATTCTTCCAGTTGCATGTTTTCCCTTTGGGCA
>JAISDJ010000326.1 GCA_031264865.1 Tannerellaceae bacterium
TTTGGGATATTCAGGTAATAATTCAGGATCATCAATTCTGACATTATATATTTTCATAAATTCGCGTAGCATTTCATCTTTTGGATGTCGTCGATACACAACTCGATTTCCTAATGCCCATGTTTCTAAACACGAATGCTGTATAATTATCTTTAATTTTGCTGAAGTTAATTTATTCCCAACATAAGACTGTATATCACTATGTTTCACAGAATACGTATTATCTTCTGAATCAACTGCTACCACCAAACAATCAAACTTACCACTCGTGTTAATATCATAAATTGCATTATCTATAATTTTATAATATTGTGGAAATCCGTTACCGGAAACAAGAAAATATGAATTTTCATCAATATCATCTATAGAAAATTTTTGTACCAACGCTTCATTAACATAGCTTATCCATTTAGGATAAACTTTGCTCTCTCCACTCTTGCCTTCAACCACAATATAATATCTCATTCAATACCACCATTATAAAGAGGATCATTAATCAATTGTATAAAGTATTCTTGCTTTGATTTTGAGTATCTTTCCTTTAGAGCTTTACCCGGCGTAATTGTGACATTTGTCCCCTTCCGATGAAAAACCTTCCATGCTTCTATAGGTATTGTGTTGATGATATATGGATGATGACTTGTTATTATAAATTGACAATTATCACTAATACTATTTATGAGATCAGGTAAAAAATTTATCGCATTAATGCCTAAAGAATTTTCATATTCATCTATAAATAAAATACCGGAATCCCGCAACAAATATGTATCAAATATTAAGAGGAATAGTTTTTGCATGCCTGAAGAAATGTCATTACATGGAATCCAGTTCGGTATATTTTTTTCCTGGATACAAAAAACAGGTGTTTGTATTGGTACATTGAATGCAGGAATAACCTGTGATATATTGAGTACATCAGCTTTTTCAATAAAATGAAAGGTTGTTTTAATTAAATCGACAACTTTATTAAAACCATTTAAATCGATTTTTTTTAGAATATTAATTTTGTTATGAAAATCAATATTTGCCACAGTTAAACGCTGTATGTTTTTTGAATTAATTAATGAATTTTCTATATCGGGAATAAGAGCACCCAGAGAAAAATTCTTTGAAAGTTCATCATCATAAAATCTACGGGCGATAATTTTTTCTAAATTTTGATAAAGTGGTTTTATTAAATCTTCTTCTTTCAATAAAGAAAAACACGTTTTGTCAGAACTGAGTTTTGGAAGATGAGCATCTTGCCAAATTATCTCATTTTCGTTGCGGTGAAATAGTTTGATATTGTTGCTTAGGTTAGTAAGTTCTTCAGAATATATTATTAACCCGTTAATAGAAATATCATTCATAATTGTTTTTAATTTATAATTATACTTAGAATCAAGGATTTCGAAATCGACATCCCAATCTCCGCTATACATAATCCTGTCGGCAACTAATAAACGAAAAAAATTGACAACTCCATTCATGAATCTTGTTTTGCCAGTCGCTGAATCCCCAACAAGAAGGTTCGTTCTGTCAAAATATACTTCTTCGAAAGACCAATCATTATCTGAAATTTGATTTTGTGCAAATCGTATTAAACGCATAAAACCTCGCAATTTTTCATTCTACTTTAGCTTAATCTATAAAACAAACCCATCATAATCCATTATACACCCTGCCATAAAAGATATTACCACGCTACTCTATCATACGTCAAGGCCTCTTTAATATCACCCAGCAGTTTTACTTTTAGCGCTATATGTGGAAAAATGAGCCTCAAAAGACAATAAAAATCCATATTTAGCGTGAAATTTAGAATTGCTGAATATCACCACCTAATAATATTTCACCTATCATATCCATAACCAAGAAAGGGGGAGCGCCCCCTCGCCAACTAAAAATAATCCTGTAAATATAAAACATTTATCTACGCCGCTCCCCCTCGCTCCATAGTCCTCACTACGCTTGCGCTCCGTTGCGGTCTATTCCGCTGCCCCCACTCATTAACAAAGCCCCTCGTAAAAGCCCTTTCAGGCTAACGCCCCCTTTGTCATGCCCCTTGCTATCCAGAATCATTGTGGCAGTGGTCACGCCAAAGGGCATTATCCTTAAATAAAAAAATTTCGCTAAAGACACTTTGTCATGCCCCTGCTGTAGCTTGCGCACTCCTTATTGTGAGCAAGGGTCTCATGCCAAGCCTCCGCTTCGCTCCGGCGCGGGGAATTAGCCCACAAAATTTACAAACCTGCTCGTAAAAGTTTTTCGTAGGGCGGCGGGAATGGAAGGATACAATCCCTGCCGTGTAATACGCTCCTTCCATGCCGGACGCTTCGCGTCCGGAGCCGCCCTTACCCCGTCAAACTGGGGGGCAAAAAAACCCCCGCCGCCAACCTTTCGCCCAAAAAAATGTTGAGGGGGGGGGGGGGGTACTGTCATATCCCTTATACCAAGGGAAATCTATTTTTAGGAGTGTTAATTTATGAGAATTAACAACATTTCAAACGTTGAAGGCTTGATACATTTTGTAAGCGAGAATTCAACATGGTCTCCTGTAACGATAAGCAACGCCGTAAGCGCGCTAGGTTACAGGAAAAACGGCGCCCTTGAAAGCCTAAAAGGTCTTTCCTCGTGCCTCGTTGACTGCCCCAAGCACGGCGCCGCCTGCGGCATTCAGGGTTTCACGATGTATAACGAGACGGTCAAATTCTTTCGGGAAAACCGGAGGGACATCGTACGCAACATTGAATTAACCGCAAAAACTATCGGCAAGGAAACTGAAACGATGATACAAGGATTCGGCGTTTATCGCGGACAGCACCCGCCGTCAATTTCCGATATATCAATTGCGCCGGGGATTTTCAAAACCAATAACAGGAGAAAACAGAATGATGTATTTTACAGAGGAAATTGAAATGAAAAAACATGAAGGGTTGCGAATGTCGAAAATGACCGCTGTCGTATTCCGCCGCAATTGCTACACAGCCCGCATGGGAATAAATTATGGCGATTACGCATCGCCCCGCCCATACGTAACTATCACGGACGATAAAAACATTTTCGATAAAACCGGCAAGGCGGTAAACTTTGAAAAGACGGACGGCAGCGATAAAATGTTACGCTATGAAATAATGAGCCTCCCCGCCGCAAGCGGCGGGGTATTAAACCCCACTGCGAATAAAAGCGTTAAAATTGCGGTACGAAATTGACAACGCGCCCATCATCATTAAAGCCGGAATTTACAACGCCGATGAATTTAACCCTGATCGCTTAAACTGCGCGTCTGTTTCATATCTAACAGGCGCTTCCAAGCAGACCGCGCGAAAATGGGCGCATGAAAATGCTTTATACACAGCGTTAGAGGGAACGCGAAAAACCTACTATTGGACACGCGCTGATGTGGAACGATTCCTCCAACGCCCATGCAATCGAACGCGGAAAAAGCCCCCTGTTTTATAAATCGTTTCTACCGTCTATTTAACACAATAGAGTTGTTCAGAAACTTCAGTTTCTGAACAAATTCCGCTTAAAAACTGCAAAATGCCGTGCATTTTGCGAGACTTGTGAGGCAACTAACCGAGTTGCTGAACAAGTCCAATAACTCTCGCGCCCCCGCAAAGGACGCGATAGTTACCCTGCCATTGCTAATC
>JAISDJ010000350.1 GCA_031264865.1 Tannerellaceae bacterium
ACTTCCGGGTATATGGTACGTCACAAACATGGAAAGAAAAAGAATAAACTAATACAATAAAAGAAAATGAGAACAAGAAAATTTTATTTAGCCTTGTGTATCTTCTTCGCTCTTGTAGCCCATACGCTTTGGGCGCAAGACGAAGAAGTCACCGTTTCAATTACGAACATGAATAACGAGTCGTTGAAACAAACCATGGAAAACAATGCATCGCTGCTTCTAACGGCTTTCAATAAAGCAGCCCGAACCGGTAAAAAGCCGGTTATCCCTTCCGGAATCGTAACAAAGGGGGTGAAGAATAAACTGCAAGACCTTTGGAGTATGAGCGCCATGGCCTGCAAAACGTCTGTAATACAGGAAAAATATCTGACGACATACGAAAAAGAGTATCAGATACGTAACATTCCGATGGTTATGTATGCCGCAGATTCCGACAGTACTAAATATGAAGAAATAGCCCTGAATTTTGCTCCCGATGGAATGATAAGTGACGTTATAATAACAGTAAAAGAACATCAATACAAGCATGTGGAATGGGAGGCCGTTTTGGATATTGAACAGGAACAACGAATTAAAGAGTTTATAGACCTGTTCAGAGACGCCTATAATTGTAAAGACATAAATATACTTGGCGCTTTCTTCAGCAATAACGCTCTTATCATAACAGGAAGAAGAATTCAGGAAAAACCAAATTCGGATGAAATGTTGAAAAAAGCGCTTCCCGGAAAGAAATATGAGAACCAAGTACAATCTAAATCACAGTATCTCACCAGGCTTAAAGATATTTTCAAAAAGAATGATTATATAAATGTTGTATTTGATTCGATAGAAATCGTAAAACATCCCAATCCTGAGTTGAAATATGTATACAGTGCAACCATGAAACAACATTGGAATAGTTCTACATACAAAGATGTAGGATATCTGTTTTTGTTGATAAACTGTGTTAACAAAAACAAAATGGAAATATTTGTAAGAACCTGGCAGCCGGAGGAGGAAATAGATTCTTATGACGATATTTTCGGTTTTAGTACGTTTAAAATAGAAGTTTTATAAAAAATAATACACTACTTATGAAAACAAAATTAATTTGCATCTTTTTATTCTCTTCTTTGTTGGCTTATAGTCAAGGAGTTTTAAGCTACGAAGAAGACCCTTCCAAAACAGCGCTCTATACGGACGGAAACGAAAACACCATGAGCGGAATGGTGGAAATAGAGTGTAGCGCTTCCATTCCACTTACATTTAAGTCTCAAACGTTAGGAGGCTTAACGCCTGATTCTGTCATCAATAATGGTGAAACGATCAATTATAAGATCATATTAAACAGAAACCCTCGTCATTTCGCACAGGATGAACTTCACATAACAAGCCCTAAATACAGGCAGTTGACAATTCCTCTCGAAAACGTGAAAAGGAAAGAAAAAAAATACATCCGGGTGTATGACCCGGCTATGGACAGGAAAATTGAAATCGATGCGTCTTGCTACTTATCCACCATAGAAAAAGCGGATATAGCCTTTGAAACGGGTTCGTATGATCAGGCCAAAGAATACTATAAATTAGCCGCTGAATGTGAGGATTACAAAAAGTATCAAGAATACTCTATGGTAGAAAAAAGGATACAGGATATAGATTCGATCACGGTCTATCTAAAGAATGCCGAAAACGCATCCAGCTTATTAGAATACAGGCGAGCCGGCGAATATTACACGAAAGCTTTTATTTTAAATCAGAAGAATAAGGATTTGGAAGAAGCAAAAAACGGAGCTATGATAACCTTGACGAATTATTGTGAAAATTGTTTCAAAACGGCTGAAGATTATGAAACTGAAGGAAACACCAATCGTGCCAAAGAATTCTATGATAAAGTAGTTCAACAAAATTGTCCCCGGATTGCTGTTATTGCCGAAGAGAGAATTAGAAACATAGACGGACGGCTACGACAAAGGTATCATTCGTTCAGTTATGAATTTGCCAAAAACACGCCCCTTGGTATTTCTTCCGGTAATTATAAAGACTTTTATAAATGGAGTGGATATTTCTCTCTCCGGTTTAATCCTAAAATATTTGAACTGATTCGTGATGAAGAAAAAACGGTGGAAAAGGCGGAAGCAAATGTCTCTTTTGGTTGGACGATTATGGTGTACAAACCGGTATGGTTGTTTTTTGGCCCTGGTTTTACGACTGTGAGCGATTATGTTTTTGATGATGCCGGTAATTCAACTACGGAGGAGGAGAATCAGACAATCTCGCCGGGACAATATAATTTGGATGATTTGAAGCTCACGTTCAAAAACGCTGTTTCACCCGAAATTGGGTTGCTTGGAAAAATACCCATTATGGGGAAAGATTGGATAACACTCCGATATACGTTCCAATATCGTTATGCGCTAAAAAAAGCGGATGAAGAATTTATCGGAAAAACCAGGCATGTTCTCGGTATTGGTATATGTTTTTAACCCATATAAGTATCATACGTCCGGTTTATACACTTTAGTCTGTATCATGAAATAACCAGCATATCTTTGCTATATAAATTAATAAATATTACTCACATGAAAACAGTAATTAAATTAACATGCATCATTATCGGGTCATTCCTGTTCGTTGGATCATTAGTAGCTCAAGAGCAAACAAAAGAGAGAAAGTACGCACGCCTTATCTATATGGATAAAGGAATAGAACTCGACCGGAATTTTTTCATTATGTACAATGAAATTTATGAAGCCAACATTGGTAAACTTGACAAACCGAAAAATCGTTCCAAATGGGATGCCGTCAATACGAAAATTATCAACTATCTTTTAAACCCTGCGATAACGGTTAAGTATAATGAGGCCGGAAAGATTTCTTTTAGCCCGCGGGAACTAATAGAGCTTGATGGCGTGTATGAAAAAAAGAAAAAACAAGAGAAAGACGAGAATAAAAAAGCGGCGCAAATCTACGCCACTATCCTCCCGGCAACCATCAGCCTGTATGTAAAGCGGGATGCAGAACGATCCAATGCAAAATAGTAACAACAATGAATTTAACAGTAGCGAATAATAATCAGCATAAAAATAATAAATTATGAAAGCAACAGAATATTCCGGCGATCAAGTTCCGGACGAAGACAGCAAACAAAAAAATAACACGAGTGATGCGAATCCGGAACAAAGCAAAGGAACTTTGCAGAGTGGATTGAAAATAGCAGGTTCAGCTTTAGCCGGAAGTCTTATCGGAGCCGGAAGTATATATGCAGCGGAACAGCAACCACCGACGGATATGCCGCTTGACGAACCGGATATAACGGCCGATAAGGTTCCTACGGGAACAAGCACTACGGGAAAAATCCAGGAAATTCCCATTGCTAAAACTCCTGAACCAATAATTGTTATCCAAGAGCCGGTGATAGAGCCGGTAATAGAACCAACAATAGAACCAACAATAGACCCGGCAATAAACCCAGCAATAGAAAATCCGGCAATAGAACCGGCAACGGAAAGCCCGATAAAGGAGCCTGTAACGGAAAGGCCGCTTGATGAACAACCCATTGATGAACCCACCGTAAATGAAGCGCCCGCTACAGAATCCATTGTGGAAAATACTCCGGCGGAAGACAGCCTGCCGATTGACAGCAGCAGCCAACCGGATCAGCCTGATACGGAAGAAGCTCCTCCTTCAACGGAAGAAACACTTGAGACATTCAATATAGAAGATGATAGCTCATACGATTGGCAACCGGTTAATCAGGAACATCCGGGTATTGATGTTGAAATTCCTCCGGGAGCGGATATTTTCTGAAAATAAAGCGAAAACTTACCGTTTTTCAATATGAACGGTAAGTTTTCTTTTTAAATGACTATATTTACACTCTTATTCACAGCATCATGACAGACAAATACAAACGTACAATCGGAAGAGCGGAAGGCAACACGATACAGGTAAATTATGAAGATGTAAGCGAAAACCATGCCGTCATATATGTAGAAGACAGAGAATTGATTATTGAAGACTTAAATTCAAGCAATGGCACGTTTGTCAATGGTTTTCGCATAAAAAAAGTTGCTTTAAAACCGGAGGATAAAGTTTCGATTGTAAAACATCCTTTCGACGTCATTCCTATCTTTAAAAAGCTAATGCTTGAACCGGAATTTAACGATTACAGCCGCGAATTTGGCCATCTGAAAAAAGTGTACGACGATTACCAAACGGAAAAAGAGAAGATTGTTAAAGAAGGGCAGCGCAGGCTTGGTTTGAGGAAATTTATGATTATGAGCCTTCCCGTTATTTTATTTGTCACTTTGTATGCGTTCTTTTCAGGTGATGGATCGAGAGGGGCTTTCTTTTTTCCTGTATACATTGCACTTAACTCTTTGTTGCAGGCTACGGCGATGTTTCTTACAACAGACAAAAAACGCGATGAAAAGTTGAAACTGGCAAAAATCGAGTTTAATAAGAAATATAAATGCCCGCGTTGTAAAACGTATCAGTTAAGTAAAGAGTGGGAACTGCACCGGGACGATAAACAATGCCCAAATTGTAAAGCTATATGGGCGAAAGAATATATCCCGGAATTTTAAATAAGTAAAATATATGAATA
>JAISDJ010000053.1 GCA_031264865.1 Tannerellaceae bacterium
TCCGTCGGAAATTCGTCAGATTATAGGTGTGTATGATAATCTGCTGTGGGTGAATATTGGTGGGTGGAGACTAATTGCACTAGATATAATTACGGGAGAACTTATACACCAAATGGACCCTTTGCCTGTTTTATTGGGAATGGAAAGAAAGGAACGTTCTCATGTCTCCATTTCAAGAATGCATCTGGATAAAGAAAATGGGCTATTAAAGATTTTTGCCCATCGTTATTATATAGAATTTAACTTGAATTCTTTAAAAGCAACATTGAAAAGGACTTCGGCGCTATATGGATCGAAAGTTGGCGCATATCATCAAGTACATTTTATCAATCGGAATCTTCCAAACTATTCTTTTGTGGGCATTATAAGTCAACTGCAATGACTACCAATACCTTTGGCGTTTTTAAAACTTCACACCGTTTTTCGAAGAAATCGGCTAAAAGCTCTTCTTTCAGTATTTCATTCTGTAAATCAATATCTTGAAACAGATTGAATACTGAAAGAAGAGGTGAAAAAGATAGAATAAGTGACTATTTCTGTTCTACTTATTTCTTCACTACCGTAAGTATTGCCTGAGTGAGGCCGGCAGATACGTCGACGGTAAAGAGGTAGGAGACACCGAGTTCTAAGGTGACGCCTCCTGTGATGCCTAAGTTACCGTTGTCGCGACCGTTGTTTCCATTGCCTACGAAGATAACTTCGCTGTTTGTGCTTATGGCGTCGGCACCAAATTCGCCTCCCCAGCCTTTCTGGTGGAAGAATTTGAAGTTGATGTTGTCGGTTTTTACTGTTTCGCCGGCTACTACTGTTAATTGATATTTTTTATTGCCTATTGGAGCCATACACAGGGCTTTGTCGGTATTCCAGCCTACTTCATTACCGGCTACGGAAGGTTTGCCTATTCCCTCGCCTATTATCCAGATGGCGCCGGTACCGTTTTCTGTCAGCGAGGCTGGAGAGTTGCCTGTCAATGCTTCTACTTTGAAGTATTTCATTGCCAGGTTGGCCGAGATGCGGTATTTGCCGTCTATCGGGACAAAGGTATAGCCTGCCTCGCCCTCTTTGGTGAGGTAGTCGGCGTCTATCCACCAGTCTGCGATATCCGCCAGACCGTTGACGGTTATTTCTTGTCCTTGTTTCAGTTCGATATCGATTTCGTAGTTTTCTTTATCCACCATGCTCATTTTTTGGTCGTTAAGCAATAGTTCAAAGAAAGGGGTCGCCTGGTATGTTTTGGTGTTGAATGTTACGGAATAAGCACCGCCTACCGGGCTTGTAAACGGGATATTAGTAGTAACTCCTTCCGCAATAGCGCCGCCTTCCCAACCGAAGGTTATCTCTGTTCCTTTACTGTCTATTACCGGTGTTTTAATGTAAGCCGGCAAATCGGTTGACGGGAAAGCTTCGGTTACGGCATACTCATTCGGCGCGCCTGCCGGAAGCATCGGATAAGAAGTGTTTGCCGTTACTAAAATCAAATACGGGTATTGCGCACGGGTAATAGGAACGTCTATTTCCTGTTGGGCGCTTTTCATCGTCGTATTCAGCAAGACAAACTTCAGTGTGGCCGTTCCGTCGGGAATATCTTTGTGGAACGGCACAGGGATAACGCCTGCATATTCGCCGTTTTCTTTCGTGCGAAGGGTCGTTTGAGCTACTTTCTCTTCTCCAAAATACAGTGTAACGGTTAATGTAGAAAGCGAAACCTCATCATTTACACCTACCGTAAAGGGCAGGTTATCGCCAAAATGTACATTGGCGAATGACGACTTAATGTCCATCACAGGATTTCCCGCAGGTTTTACCGGACCGTCGTCGTCCGAACAGGCTGTGGCCAGAAGCATAAGGCCTGTTAAAATCAATATAGGATATTTTATGTATTTCATAATGTTTATCGTTATTTTTTCCAAAGATATGATACAACAGATTTAGCCGGAACTTCGTAGCTGAAATGGTTTTTACTATCGTCCAACGTAATCATCTTACTGCTTGTCTGGCTGTTTAGCAATACAACCGAATAAGTAGCGTCGGGATTTTCGAAAGCAGCATAGAAAAAGCCGGTATCCGAGAAGCCGGAAGTACCAATACGTACAGCGCCCGGCCTGACAACAGCCGACAGGTGCCCGATAATGAAATAGTGCGAATTGCGGGTAATCGTAGCATAATTCGAACGATCTATATCTACTGCGCCGTAGCAGGTACGACATCCTCCTTCGCGGTTCGGTCCACGCTCGCTGTCGAGCATCAGGTTCCATACGATGACACCTTTGCACCAGTTGTTCACCGTACCCAAAGCCACTTCGCGCATATCTTCTATCAAGCGTACATCGAGGTTGCGGCCATCGTTCCAGGTTCCGATAGATGTTTCGGTAAATACCAATTCGCGATTCGGATACTGCTGATGGATATCGAGCAGTTCGGACTTATCGCCACCATAGCTGTGATAGGCCGCTCCGGCTACTATGTCGCTGTCGATTTCGGCATCGTATATCTTTACCGGATAATCATTCTGGTCGGCCATATTATCATAGTTGTAATTGTGGTCGAACAGATAGATTTTACTTGTCAATCCGGCTGCTTTGAGTTGAGGTGACAGGTGATCTTTCACAAAGGCGAGTTGTTCTTTCCATCCCATGAAAAGTGAAGCGGAATTGCCTCTGTTCAGTGGCTCGTTCTGCGGCGTGACGGAATAGATCGTAAAGCCTTGCTGTTCGAAAGCCTGTATCCATTTAACGAAATACGTAGCGTAATCGGCATAGTATTTCGGATTCAGTTGGCCGCTTGTCCATGAATTAAACGGTTGCAAATCGGTGAGGTTGTTTACTTTCATCCACCGGGGACATGTCCAGGGAGAACCCATAATCTTGACATCGGGATTGATGGCCTTGATTTCGTTCAGAACAGGGATCACATAGTCGGTCTCTTCCGAGGTCAGACCAAAGTTTTCGATGCCCGGCATATCACAACAAGTATATTCGCTGAGGGAAAAGTCGGAGCAACCGATAGAGATACGGATATAACTCTGCCCCATTCCCTCTTCCGTGCTGAACGTTTCTTTCAGGAATTTGTCGCGGTCTTCCTTCTTCATCTGCATCAGGTTGTAGCAGGTAGAGCCTGTCACTGCGGCACCGAAGCCATCCATTGTCTGGTAACGGGTGGCGGGTTCGAGCCTGATAGTGGTGGGCGACATATTACTCTTCTCGCTGAATGTAGCCGCCTGCTTTTTAAATTCCTGAGAGCGGGTGTTGGTGGTGACGTAGATCGTTACATCTTCCCGAGTGGTTACTACCGGATTTTCTTCTTCGTCACCAATCCCTTTGTCTTTGTTCGAATCGCCGCAGGCCATCACAAAACAAAGTGCGGCTACCGGCAGGATATATTTCAGATTAACGCATGTCTTCATCTCCATGTTACTTTTTCTACATGTACTGTTTTCTTGCTCAAATCTATTGTAAAGCGATAGTTGGCCGATTCGGTAAGTGGGTCTTCATCGCCGTTCGGGATTGTCCAGTCGTTATCACCGGTAATGATCGGTTCGCCGGTAAAAGTAAATTCGCCGGCTTTCTTTTCATTGCCCCAGCCGGTATTCTCGAAGGGTTTGAATCCGGCGTAATGGTCGTGGTCGCCCGGCGTAAAGAAAGTTCCCTGATAGACGTTGTCGGCAATGCGGCGCATCAGGACGTAATTCATCACATTCCCAAAGCCCCATTCCGTATGTACCCGGTTATGTCCTGGATAGACTGCTCCTATTTCGGCAGACGTTACATTGGTAGGATATCCCAGACCATAGCCACAGGCCAACAGGTATTGCGGATAAGCTGGTTCGTCTACCCCTACAAAAACATTTTTACGAACAGGATTGTAATACAGGGTATATTCGCCACTTTCACCGAGGAACTTCACCTGATTGGCCGATACACGTTCAAAGAAGTCAGGATTATAGAAGTTCGCCGCTTCGGCCAATGTGCCCACAAGGGTATATGTTTTCCCTGTTTCCAAGCTACGTTTAAGCGTACGGAATGATTCGTTGAAAATATCTTCATTACTGAATGCGCTCAAGGCCCAATCATCTATGCCAACTGTTCCTCCTGTTGTGGATACGTCGAAGCTTACATTGTCGTAAACAAATGTCTTTGTGTAAGCTCCGCCCGACGTGTAGGCAAAGGCCGATTCGCCCCGTTCGTCAATCATTCCCATCCGTCCGTTTACATTGCCGTAGACGTCGCCGCTGTAGTCTATTGTATTATCGGCGTTCAGCTTTTCGGCCAGCCTGAAACGGAAAGATCCATCGAGCGTGAGGTTGGTTCCTTCAAACTTGTCTTTGCTACCGCTCTGTGGTAGCAGTGTTACGGCCGTACCCTCATCTGTCACAAGGTAAAGCCGGCTGTAGGAAGGGCGATTCCCTGTCAGTCCGGTTATCTCCGAAGTAGTTGCTCCTTTCAATACATTTTCGGCGATAAGATTGACTGTTATGGAGGCATTATCCGACTGTCCGCTCTGTAAAGAGACAATCAGCGGATAAGACACTTCGGTGATATCGCCTACAAGAGGTATCGTACCGGATGCAAGCACCTTGCCGCCTGAAACCATTTCATACTTCAAGGTAGTGAGCATCGTTGCCGGATCGAAAACTTTAGCGCTCAATGTCACCGAATCGCCAAAAGTAAAGGTGGACGGCTGAATGGCGGCCGATTCAATCACCGGAGCCGATTCTTTTCGAGGACCGTATTCATCATCGCAAGCAACGAAGAAACATACGGTCAGCCCCGTCAGGATGAAAAACTTATTTATATAATTCATATTCCTATTCTTTTTTTAGTGAGATTATTACTGATTCGAATTAATAACCGGGATTCTGTACAAGGTTCGGATTCTGGTCTATCACGTCTTGCGGAATCGGTAAGATATATGACAAATTAGTGAAAGGATATATCTGTGCCGGACGGCCTTCGTCTTTTACGTATACGGCGTTCATCACCTCTTCTACTTTGTCTAAGCGAACCAAATCAAACCAACGTTCACCTTCCAACGCTAATTCAAGGCGACGTTCTTTCAGGTAGGCTGCCAGAATAGCTTCCCTGCCGGAAGTGGCTGATCCCGGAAGCGCACTCAAGCCTGCACGGCGACGCGTCTGGTTGATCAACTGAGCGGCGCCATTGTAATCGCCTTTCTGTATCAGGGCTTCGGCTTTTAGCAAGAGAATATCGGCATAACGCAGTTTGATAACACTGCTATAAGCGCTACGGCATTTGTACATAAACGGATAATTGTTTGCCGGATAATACATATTCCAGTCGCATGGATAGAAAACAATCGTTTGCTCGTAGCGCTTATCGCCCGGTTCGCTGTTGAAAGCCTTGATTAAATCGCGCGAAGGAGTGATCCACTTCAACCAGGTGAAATTCTCTGTCCAGTTATTCAACGGACGTCCGAACATCCAGGTTACCCAATTGGCATTGCCGGGGAAGAATTGTGCCTCGAAGATGGTTTCTTTTGTATTCCTTGACTTTGTTTCAATCGCCATGTTATCCTGAGAAGGAGGCGAAGCCGGGTCGGGCAGTACAACATCAAATAAGTCGCCGAAGCCGTCTACTAGTGCATAACTGTCGGCTGCCAACTCATCGGCATACTTAATTACCTTGTCGTAGTCGCGTAGCGGCTTTTCGGCATATACCTTAGTCAGCAAAGCGCGGGCTACCGCTTTGGTGAACTGCGTTTTATCTCCTTTATTGTCATCCGGAGCATTCTGTAAACCTTCCAATAAATCTTTTTCTATTTGCTGATAGATCGTCAATTCATCGGATTGGGGAGGAAAATAGGCAGGATATACCTCAGCAATTGTTTCGGAAGAGATATCGCCGGCGGTAGTTATTACTAACGGAATATTTCCCCAGATACGCACCATATCAAAATAAATCATTCCGCGCAGTATCTGTGCTTCAGCTTTAAACTGGCGTTTCTCGGCGTCGGTAAGCGCTGGGTCGGTTACTTCGTTTACATGGCAAATCATTTTATTTACCTGCGCTATATTGCCCATATGCCCGTTCCAGTCGCGTTTTAAATTGGTATTGGAACCTTCGATTGAGTTCACTTCAAAGGGAGTTGTTTCGGCATTCGGCGAACCGGCATACGCATTGTCTGAATGTGATTCGGCAAGCAACAGCATATCCAGGTACCAATGTTCCTGCCCATTCTTATATAAATTCAAAAGTGTCTGACGATGAGAAACTACAGCTTCCTTGTCTTTAAATACCACCTGTACACTATCTTTGCTTACACCTTCGGTTACATCCGAATAGGTATCCATCGGATCGTAATCCAGGGAACAGGATATCAGTAAACAAATCGCCAAAAAAGATATAATATATTTCGTTTTCATTTTTAATTACTGATTTAAAATTCAACATTCAGACCAAAAACAAAAGACTTACTATGCGGATAGGTTCCCCAGTCGATACCTTGTACGGCACTATTTCCCCATTGGTTTACTTCAGGATCCATACCTTCATATTTTGTAAAGGTAATCAAGTTGGTAGCCGTTACATACGGTTGCAGGCGGGAAACGCCTAGTTTGTTCAGCAGGCCGCCCCTGAAACTGTAAGAGAGCGTAATGTCTTTGATACGCAGGTAACTGCCGTCTTCGATAAAGTAGGTAGAGGGCTGTATGTTAAAGCCGGCTTTCGGAACATCCGTAATCTGTCCCGGCGTACGCCAACGGTTCAATACCTTAACGGATTGGTTTTTCAGGTCATACATCCCTTGTACATCTCCTTTTGAAGCATTGAAGATGTCATTGCCTACCGATCCCTGAAGGAATATATTCAGGTTAAAACCTTTATATGAGAACGTATTGGTCATACCATAGGTGAATAGCGGGTTCGGGTCGCCGATGTAGGTTTTGTCCGAGGCGGTGATCTTTCCGTCTTCATTGATGTCGCGGTACATCAGTTCGCCGGTTTCCGGATCTACGCCATCGCTTATATATCCGAAGAATCCTCCCAGCGGACGTCCCGGTTCGTTACGGACTACACGCGTTTGATGAAAAGCCTGTGTTGTTTCTACATCGTAATAGATCTGTTGCAGCTCAAGCTTCTTGAGTTTGTTTTTATTAAAAGAGATATTAAAGTCTGTATTCCAGGTGAAACGGCCTGTTAAATTACGGGAACTTACCGTAAATTCTACACCACGGTTCATCATCTCCCCTTCGTTTCTCACAATCGAGGTGGCTGCAGCGGCTCCGGAAGGTAGTGTAACATACATCAACATATCCTTCGTGTACTTATAATAATAATCCATTCCTACCGTCAGGCGATCGCCAAAAAGTGTAGCATCCAAGCCTATATTGGTTTGTGAGGTGGTTTCCCAAGTAAGATCTGATGTACGGAGGTTGGCTTGGGTGATGAGCGGAAGCGCATTTTCTTTTCCGGTTTCAAACCAGGCCTGGCGGTTGATATTATACCGTTGCAGATAGGCATAATCGCCCACGCCGGATTGGTTACCTGTTTGTCCCCAACCACCTCTTATCTTCAGATCGTCGAGCCAGGTAAGGTCTTGCATAAAGTTTTCCGAAGACAATCTCCATGCTGCAGAGAAGGATGGGAAAACACCCCAGCGGTAATCAGGATGCAGCTTGGAAGAACCGTCACCACGAACATTGAAGGTGAAGAGGTATTTACTGTCGTAGTTGTAAGATAAGCGTCCGAACATAGACATGATGCCCCATTTGCTGAGATTCGTTCCCGTATTGTCCCAGGCGATTTTATTGGCCGCATTCAACGTATGGATGGAAGCATCTTTGTAATGGGTACCGTTGATATAAGACTTAGACCAGTTGGAATCTGTCCACGACGTACCTACCATCCCTTCTACGTTATGACTTCCGGCGAATGTTTTTTTATAGGTTAATACATTGTCGAATACCAACAGCGTATTCGTCACCCGTTCGTCTTTGCCGCTTCCCCAGTCGTCGCGGTCGGAAGCATGTACCGGTGGAGTAAACTCGGTTTTCTTGCCATGACGGCGGTCTAAGGTGAAGGAGGATTTCAACGTCAATTCCGGTAAGAAGGTAATGGTCATATTACCGGAAGTGATCAAGCGGTTTTCGGTATCCGAATTGTTCTTTCCGTTTTCAATAGACTCCAATGGGTTGGTAATATTTTGTCCGAAGAACATGCGGTTGTATAATCCGTCTTCATTCCGTACCGTTGAGGCTGTAGGAAGGTTTACTACGGCCAATACTACCCCGCCACGGTTGGAACCCTGGCCTGTTGTTACACCGTTCTTTGCATTATCAGAATAGGAAACATTCAGTCCGAAGCGTAGCCATTTGCGTACCTGGCTATCAATGTTGGCACGCATATTGAAGCGGCGGAAGAAGGCGGAGTTCAACACACCTTTTTCATCTACATAACCTCCCGATACAAAGTAGCGAAACTTTTCATTTCCGTCGGACACTTGCAGTTGGTAGTTCTGCGTAAGGCCTGTTCCGTATACTTCCCCAAACCAGTCTGTTTGGTCTGTTATTCCATCGGGGATGGCTCCCGGACGCAATTCGTCCATCAGCTCCTTGTATTGCGCAGCGTTCAACGATTTAATTTGATTCGCTACATTATTTGTACCTATCTGTATGCTTGCTGCTACTTTGGCGCCGTCGCCCGCCTGTTTGGTAGTAATAAGTACCACGCCATTGGCCGCGCGTGATCCGTAGATCGCAGCCGAAGAAGCATCTTTCAATATCTGCAAACTGGCGATATCATTGGGAGAAAGGAAGTTCAGATTGTCTACCGGCACTCCATCTACTACATACAACGGGTCATTACTCCCATTAAAAGAAGTGGTACCACGTACGCGGATCACCATTTCGCCTCCGGGAGCGCCATTGGGCTGGTAAACGTTCACCCCGGCAGCTTTCCCCTGTATAGCCTGTGCAGCCGATATGATAGGACGTTCTTCCATATCCTTCAAGGATACAACGGAAACAGCCGTCGTTACATCTTTCTTAGCTACCGTACCGTAACCGATAACTACTACTTCGTCGATTAGTCTGCTGTCTTCTTTGAGCGTCACATTTATCATACGACGATTACCCACGGTGACTTCCGATGCAATATACCCTATATACGAGAATACCAGCACAGAATTACTTTCCGGAACATCTATCTGGTAATTACCATCGATATCCGACACCACTCCCAGATTTATTCCTTTTACTACGATATTTACTCCAGCCAAAGGTTCACCTGAAGAATCACTTACCATACCTCTTATATTCAGGGCATTCTGCGCCTGTAGCGATAAGGCAAAGCCCATCATCAGCAACATACTAAAAATAAGAGGAATTTTCATTTTGAAAAAATTAGTTCTCATACGCAACTTGGTTTTATGAATGTTTTATAAATATTAGTATTAGTTTTGTCGGCCTACAATTATTTCGTGTTATCCATAGTAGCCATTACCCAAATGTACCTATACATTTTTTCACTTTTATAAACAGGGGGAAAGAAAGTGGACGAAAGACGAGAAGCCTAAAAGATATAATTTTTAAAATCAATCTGTTAAAAGGATAAAAGGGGAAGTAAAAAGTGGAGGGAGTTAAAGATAACTCACTTTATATGAGCAATCAATTCTTCAAAATTGTCACGGGATACGGCTCTGTTTTTTACCTTGGCACGGTAATTATAAATGGTATTAACTGAGTAACGGAGGAAGTCTGCTATCTGTGAGCTATTGCTTATCCCCAAGCGAATTAAGGCAAGTATCCGTAACTCTGTGTTTAGTAATTCGCCTTTTTTTAGAACGATCTTTTCACCCTCGTTCAGCAAATCGTTTACTTTTTCTACAAAATCGGGGAAGAGTTGGAAGAATGCTTTGTCGAAATTAACATACAATTCTTCTATTTCGTTATCTATCGCTTCCTTAGAACTGGTTAGTTTAAGCAAATCAGCTATCTTTCCGGCAGCAATCTTTTTGTTTACCATGCGGCGGAGAGCATCCAATTTATCAATATAGGTAGAACAGAGTTTAATGAAATGGCCAATATATTCTTCTTTAATATGGTTTGATTCCGAAAGTTGTTCATTGAGCTGGTGCAGGTTTATGTTGGCCTCCTGTAAATACCTCCGGGTAACAGACAAATGTTTCATCTGGCGATAGATATAAAAGAAAGCTACTGCCAGCAAGACGACCAGGGTACTAATCAGGATCAGATAACGCTGTAACTGATCATTTTGCATCTCAATCCTTGCCTGATACGTTTTATCTATTAATGAAAGGATAACCGCGCTTTGCAAACTCCTCAGACGAGCATTATAAAAGACCGTTTCACTCCACGAAAAACGAATGTAATTGTACGCACGCAACATATCATTCTCATTATACAGGATCTCCGCCAACATCCAGAGCGAAGCATGGTCTTTGGTAGCCGATAAGATATCCGACAAAGCAGACAAGGCCAGGTTGTATTTCAGTCCCTCCATATCGCCTGCCTGTCTGTACGTCAGCGAACGGTTATAGCAAGCTATGGCGTATGCGCGCGTTCCCATCACATGTTTTGCCTGGATACTATCATTAATTTTAAGCGCTTCTTCCCAATGTCCCGAATAACGCAGATCACTTTCCTTTAATTCGTAATACAATTCATCGTCGGGGGTAAGTATGCTGTTCAATGAATCGAGGTATTGATTAGCGATATGTCTGTAATGCTGCGTTCCCCTGTTGTCTTGCGTATAATAAGATAGTTCCGAATGTACATGGGCGTAAGTCCTGTAATAGGTTACCAATAAATGTATGGGTAATTTATCTCGGTCAAGCGTATGGATCATATCAACCGATTCTTTGTACATACCTGCCGAACCCATCAGATAAGCCAGCTTTAGTTTACTTTCATATAAGCGACTGGTATCATTCAGGTAAGCTGCTATATCAATATTCTTGTTCTGGTAAAATATGGCCGAGTCGCAAATGTAGGTATGATATTCTTCATACAACGCCACATTCAGGTTATATTCATCCGGGGTATTCGACGGCGTGGCAGCTAACCGCGCCGTCAATCGCCGGATACGCTCTTTCTTTTCCTGTGTATATTTCTCGTGATTGTCGATAGCCGCATCAAGATGCAGTAACAAAGAATCCAACGGATATTGGGCAACAGCCCTATCCGTAACAAACAGCATTAGAATAAACAGGAATCCGAATCTCATCATAAGGCAACAAAGGAACAGCAAGACAATTATAGCTTAGGTAATTCCCACGGAGCACGGTAATAGGCTTTGGCGAATGTGGTGGCTTCGCTGTCACCTGTGAAGCAGCTTAGGGTATCGTCCCAATGTACCTCACGCCCTACACGGCAGGATATATTAGCCAGGTGCGACATCTTCGCCACCCTTGCACCTATTTCTATATCGCCTGCAGGTAGCTTGCGATCCTTTATACAGGCAAGGAAATTACCCACATGGTTGTAGAGTCCCCTCCCTTCTCCTTTCTTAAACGGAACGGCTTCCATGCGGGGAGTATTATCGGCTATAACGGGGATAACTTCCCAGCCGGCGCGGGTTAGTACCATCGTGCCGTTTTCACCATAAAAAGCTAAGCCTTCTTTCTTATCAAACGGGCCATGATTAATACCACAGGCATGATCCCAGATAATATTGAAATCCTTATATGCGTAAGTAGCCATTAAGGTATCCGGCGTTTCCATAGCATCCGTGGGGTAAGCAAATTTGCCTCCGCTCGAGAACACATGCGTTGGCAATCCGGCTCCCATTCCTTCCAAGGCATAATCTAATAAATGGACGCCCCAGTCGGACATTAATCCTCCAGCATAATCCCAGAAGAAACGGAAGTTATAATGGAAACGGTATTCATTAAACGGACGCTTAGGCGCCGGGCCTAACCACATATCATAGTCTACGCCGGCGGGAGGATTGCTGTCTGGTTTTACAGGAAGTGTTGGTTTTCCGTCTTGATAGGCCCATACTTTGGCAGTACGTATCCGCCCTATATTGCCTTCGCGTAGATAAAGAGCGGCTTCATCCCAATGCGGGTCGCTCCGTTGCCATTGGCCTACTTGTACGATACGGTTATATTTCCGGGCGGCTTTTACCATCAGATCACATTCTTCAATTGTATTGGATAATGGTTTTTCTACATATACGTCTTTCCCAGCCTGCGCTGCCCAAATCATCGGGAGGCAATGCCAATGGTCGGGCGTACCGATGATCACGACGTCTACATCCTTATTATCTATCACCTTACGCCAATCCTTATATAAATTAGGCACCTTCTTTCCGCTCTTTTTTTCTACGTCGGCTGCCCGCTTGTTTAGCCATTCGTCGTCTATATCGCAAAGAGCTATACATTCTACTTCCGGATAATCCAGAAAGGTATTCAGGTCTGAATATCCCATACTCCGGCAGCCAATCAATGCTACCTTTATTTTATTACCGGGGGCCGTTTGTCCGTATATCGAATTGTACGAACCTCCTATCAGCGGAGTAAAGCCGATCGCTGCGGCAGAGAATGCCGATTGTTGTAGAAAATTTCTTCTGTTCATAATGTGTTTTTCTTCTATACTTGTTAATTTTAATCCGAGTTAAGTATCTTTGCACAAAAATAAGAAATAATATTATATCATCGTATTCTAATTATGACAACTAAACTAAACATACTTAATTGGTATGTGTTATATACATCTCCCAGAGCCGAAAAACAAGTAAAAGGAAGAATAGCCGCCCAGGAAATAGAGGTATGGCTACCTTTACACCGCGCTCCTCGTGTATGGTCGGATAGGGTAAAGATCATTGAAATTCCATTATTCAACTCCTATATATTTGTTAAATGTAAAGAATATGAATTGCGCGACTTACTGAAGATATACGGAGTATCCCGTATCGTATACTATGACGGGAAACCGGCCGTTATACGGCAGAGAGAAATTGATGCTATCAAAGGTTTTCTTGAACAGGCTGCTAATCATACGCTCTTGGTTGGCGACGAAGTAAAGATACTTTCCGGTTCCATGAAAAATATTTCCGGCAAAGTAAAAAAGATAAAAAAGAAATACCTTTTCATCTATCTGGAGCAAATGGGTGTTACCGCCAAGGTAGATCTTAGTGAAATAATCCCGGTTAAATACTTAAAGTAATTGCGTATATATCTGTTCCATATTTACATGTTTCCGTACGTGGTCGGCTAATTTATTGTATTGCTCATCTTTGAAGGCAGTGTAATCGAAAGGGACCTCTTCTTCTTTATAAGTGTTGAAACCTTCAGCTAAATGATCTAGTACGGCAGGGTTATCCAATATACCGTGCATATAGCTTCCCCAACAGTTACTTCCCTGATAATAACCGTCTGTGTGGCCATTTTCAAACTGGAGTACCGGCTGTTCTTTCGCTTCATGCTGTAAAGTGGTGCGTCCCATATGGATTTCGTATCCTTTACAGATAGCTTTGTTTTCACCGGGTAGAAAAAAGAAACGGCTTTGTTTGGTTACTTTTTCCTGTTCGATAACGGTTGCAACCGGCAATAATCCTAAACCTGAT
Source organism: Tannerellaceae bacterium (assembly GCA_031264865.1). Lineage (GTDB taxonomy): Bacteria > Bacteroidota > Bacteroidia > Bacteroidales > Tannerellaceae > DFXE01. The sequence continues at coordinate 13,542 of JAISDJ010000053.1, forward strand.
ATGGAAGGTATATCGCCTTCTATTCCGTCGGGGTCTTCGATACGTATGCCCATCATCTGGTATCCCCCACATATTCCGATTATTTTCTTTCCTTCTTTATAAGCTTTTATAATAGCTCCGGCAATACCATTAGCACGAAGCGTTTGTAAGTCGGACAACGTATTTTTAGAACCGGGAAGAATAACGATGTCTGCTTTTTCTATCTCGTCAATTCGGTGGGTGTAGTAAGGATTAAAACGTGCATCCATGTCCAGCACATCGAAATCAGTGAAATTAGACATTCGCTTTAAAAGGATAATCGCCACATTAATCTTGCCGGCTTTCCAGGTATTTGTTTTCATTTCCAAGGCTACCGAGTCTTCCTCTTCAATCTTTATATCACGGAAGTAAGGGATAATACCGGTTACCGGGATGCCGGTCAATTCTTCCAATATTTTCTTTCCATCTTCAAAAAGAGAAATATCCCCTCTGAACTTATTGATGATAATCCCTTTTACCAATGCTCTTTCTTCCGGTGGAAGCAGGGCTATCGTGCCGTAAACGGAGCCGAACACGCCTCCCCTGTCGATATCGGCTACCAGGTATACAGCTGCACCGGCAGCCAATGCCATTCGCATATTGGTAATATCTCTGTCGCGAAGGTTTATTTCCGAGATGCTTCCTGCCCCTTCCATAACAATCGGATTATATTTCCGTTCCAATCGTTTAAAGGCTTCTATTACTTCGTGGAACAGCTCTTCCTTCGTATTTTCTTTGCCGAAATAATCCCTTGCCGACATGTTTCCCACCGGCTTTCCATGCAATACCACCTGCGAGGAAACATGGTTGGTAGGTTTAAGCAACACCGGATTCATATCCGTATGCGGCGTAACGCCGGCTGCTTCGGCCTGTACTACCTGTGCACGCCCCATTTCGCCCCCCTCGGGCGTGGAATACGAATTAAGCGACATATTCTGCGCTTTAAAAGGAGCCGGATGATAACCGTCTTGTTTGAATATCCGGCAGAAAGCAGCGGCCATAACGCTCTTTCCCGCATCCGAACAAGTTCCGACAAACATAATAGGCTTCAAAAATTGTTTCATCTATTACTATTTGCTAAATAAACGGCAAAGTTACTTATTATTGATAAACCTTTTCTCAAGAAGCGCTTACCTCTTGAGAAAAAAATGCCTACCCTTTTAAAAAAGATAGGCATGAAATTTTTAACATTATAACATCAATACTAAAAAATAATTTCTTTCTCCTTAAATCGCTACCGATGATGTCATCTTTTGTCCATAATACCAACTTGTCCCCATTGAGACGAGTCGGCGCTTAGCTTCACTTTTTTCTTGATTGCCTGATACTTTTCGCGGACATCCGTTAATTTCCTGTTGGCTTCTTTTGAAATGGGACGTGCTTCTTCCATAAGACGTTCGAGCTCTTGATTCTGTTTGGCAAGAGCCTGTGCTTCCAACTCTAATTCGGTAATTACCTGTGTATCCAGATTGGCGTTTTCTGCTATTTCCGAATACTTCTTTAAGCCTGAAATCAACATTTCAACTTTTGCTACCTGGTCACTGATTGTCTTCGACATAATTATTAATTTAGGTTTATAAAATGATTTAAAAACAGGCTGTAATGATATCTTCCGTTTACAAAACTGTCGAAGCAAAAATATAAAAAAACATATTTAATTGTAACCCTCTAATCGCAAAAAAAATTTCATATTCTTATATATATTATTAATTATCAATTATTTATTTCTCGGCATTTACATCTTCCTTTTTAAATGGATATCTGTTTTTAATTCAGGACAACCTAATCAAAATAATCAAAATAATTAAAATATCCATGCAAATCCGTCTGTTCCGTGTACACCGTGTGCCATAATAAACGTACTTTTGCGCTATGGAATCAATCAGACAAATATTCAGGATAGGCAAAGGCCCGTCTAGCAGTCATACAATGGGGCCGAGGCGTGCGGCACAAATGTTTTTGGAACGTAACCGGCAAGCAAGCACGTTTTCCGTTACCTTATACGGCAGTCTGGCAGCTACAGGCAAAGGACATATGACAGACGCGGCCATCCGGGAAATACTGGAACCTGCTGCCTCCACGCATATCAACTGGGAGCCTCAGGTATTCCTCCCCTTCCACCCCAACGGAATGTTTTTCGAAGCGTTCGACACTAAAGGCCGGAAACTGGAAGAATGGACAATTTACAGCATTGGCGGAGGAACACTGGCCAACGAAACCTTCAACGAGCAAAAGACGGCCGACGTTTACACGATGTCTACCATACACGATATTCAGGATTGGTGCCAGACTACCGGATACTCATACTGGGAGTATGTAGAGCAGTGCGAAGGTACCGGAATATGGGATTATCTGTCCGAGGTATGGCAGGTGATGCAGGAAGCCGTTGCGAGGGGACTGGAAGCCGAAGGCATTATCCCCGGTGGCTTAGGATTGCGGCGGAAAGCTTCCGACTACTTGATTCGCGCCAAAGGATACGGCAGCAGCATCAAAAGTCGCGGAATGGTATATGCCTTTGCTCTGGCCGTTTCGGAAGAGAATGCATGCGGGGGAAAGATTGTGACGGCTCCTACCTGTGGTTCGTGCGGTGTGATTCCGGCAGTATTATATCATTTGAAGGATACACGCGACTTTCGCGATTCAAGGATACTCCATGCGTTGGCAACAGCGGGACTGTTCGGGAATGTTGCCCGAACAAACGCTTCTATTTCCGGTGCTGAAGTTGGTTGCCAGGGTGAAGTAGGTGTAGCTTGTGCCATGGCTGCCGCTGCGGCAAGTCAACTTTTCGGCGGAACAATCGCTCAAATCGAATACGCCGCAGAAATGGGGCTCGAACATCATTTAGGCCTAACATGCGACCCGGTTTGCGGACTGGTACAAATCCCGTGTATCGAACGCAACGCCTTTGCCGCCGCCCGTGCCTTGGATGCCAACACCTATTCCAACTTCTCCGACGGACGACATCGCGTAAGCTTTGACCAGGTAGTAGAAGTAATGCGTCAAACAGGCCACGACTTACCCAGCCTGTACAAAGAAACCTCGGAAGGCGGATTGGCGAAGATATAAAAAGAGAAAGAGGCCTATGTAGCCGGAGAGATATTTA